>JAEEXX010000071.1 GCA_016287985.1 Candidatus Gastranaerophilales bacterium | reverse complement strand
ATTGTTTTGAAGTTGATGACAAATTTTTGGTAGGATACGGCTTGGATTATGACGGATATTATAGAAATCTTCCGTTTATAGGGTATATTTAAGGAGATAATTATGTATAACGTAAGAAAAATATCAGAAGATTTACTATATTTGGGTTGTTCCGATAGGCGGCTTTCTTTGTTTGAAAGTGCATATCCTATACCAAACGGAATTTCATATAATTCATATCTCTTATTAGATAAAAAAACTGTTCTGTTTGATACTGTTGACAAAACTTGTTCAATGCAATTTTTTGAAAATCTTTCAGCCGGTTTGAGCGGGAGGACACTTGACTATATAATAATTCACCATATGGAGCCGGATCACTGCGCTTTATTGGAAAATGTTATTTTAAAATATCCCGACATAAAAATCGTTTGCACCTCAAAAACAGTCAGTTTGATAAAACAATTCTTTAATGTTGATATTGATACTCATGTAATAATTGTTAAAGATGGTGATTCATTAAATACAGGGCATCACGAATTTATGTTTTACACTGCACCTATGGTTCATTGGCCGGAGGTCCTGGTAAGTTATGAAAAAATGACAAAATCATTATTTTCAGCCGATGCATTCGGTTCCTTTGGAGCTATTGACGGGAATCTTTTTGATGATGGAATTGATTTTAATTGTGATTATTTAAATGAGGCAAGACGTTACTATACTAATATTGTAGGTAAATATGGACCTCAGGTGCAAATGCTGCTAAAAAAGTTGAACAATTTGGAAATTAATACCATTTACCCCCTTCATGGCTTATTTATTCGAAATAACATAAATGAATTTGTTTCCAAGTATGATAAATGGTCACGCTATGAACCAGAATTTGATTCAGTTCTGATTGCTTATTCATCTGTGTATGGAGGAACAGAAAATGTAGTAAATATATTAGCAGGAATACTCGCTGATAAAGGTATTAACGGAATAAAAATGTATGATGTCTCTCAAACCAATCATTCATACATAATCTCGGATGCATTTAAATATTCACATATTGTTTTTGCAACTACGACATATAATAACGGTATTTTCGAGTCAATGGAAAATTTATTACATAATATTGTAGCTCATAACCTTCAAAACCGTAAAATTGTACTTGTGCAAAACGGTTCATGGGCTCCTGCATGTGGTGGGCAAATGCATGCGTTATTAGAAAAACTTCCGAACACGAAATTTATTGACGAGTCATTTTGTATAAAATCAACTTTAAAAGAAGAACAACTTGATGATTTAGAAAGAATTGCTGATAAAATTATTGATAGTATAAAAATAAACTAATAAGGAGGATAATTATGCAAAAATATGTATGTTCTGTATGCGGTTATGTATATGATCCGGCTGTTGGTGATCCGGATAATGGTATTCCTGCGGGAACTTCTTTTGAGGCTTTGCCTGATGATTGGGCATGCCCTCTTTGTTCTGTGGGCAAAGATATGTTTAACGAACAATAGTCAAGATAATATATAATAGCGGAGGAGTATAGATGAAGGATAAGACCTTTTTAATGATTCCGGGACCTACACCTGTGCCGGAAAGTGTTATGTTAGAAATTGCAAAACATCCGATTGGGCATAGAAGCGGAGAATTTTCAAAAATTCTGGAAAACGTATACACAAACTTAAAATACGTTTTTAGGACTCAAAGTGATGTATTTGTTTATACATCAAGCGGAACAGGTGCAATGTGTGCTGCTCTGGAAAATCTTATAAATGAAGGTGACCACGTTTTATCATTAGTTCTTGGGAACTTTGGAAACAGATGGGCTAAAATTGCCCAATCAAGAGGTGCAATAGTAGAAAAAATTGAAGTTGACACAGGTTGTGTCATCGATCCTGAAGTTTTGAAAAAACGTTTGGAAGAAGATACAGAAAAGAAAATAAAAATAGTTACCTTAACTCATAGTGAAACATCAACAGGTGCAGCAAATGATATTAAGAATTTATGTTCAATAATAAGAGAACACGGTGCTCTCTCTGTAGTTGACGGCGTAACTTCTGTATGTGCAATGGAATGCAAACCGGATGAATGGGGAATTGATGTCCTTGTATCAGGTTCGCAAAAAGGTTTTATGATACCTCCGGGGCTTGCTTTTTTGGTAGCTAATGAACGAGCATGGAAAGTTTATGAAGAATGCAAACATCCGAGTTTTTATTGGGATTGGAAAGCCTATAAGAAATCTGTTCAGGAAAATTCCACTCCGTTTACACCTGCTGTTAATCTTTTTGTAGGCTTAGATAAAGCCTTGAAAATGATTAAAGAAGAAGGTATTGAAAATATGAATGCCCGTCATAAACGGCATTCTATGGCATTGCGAAATGCAATCAGGGCTATTGGCCTCGAATTAGTCGTAAAAGATGATAAAAATGCCAGTCACTCAATAACCTCTATTTACCCCCCTGAAGGGATTTCAGTTCCTGATATAAGAAAGGTATTAAAATCCGATTATGATATCGTTGTTGCAAACGGTCAAAACGCTTTGAAAGACAAAATATTCAGAATGGGTACATTGGGCTTTGTTTGTGACAGGGATTTAATTTCAGCAGTCGGAGCTTTGGAAGCAACTCTTTATAAACTCGGATACAAATTTGAACTTGGAAAAGGTGTTGCAACTGTGATAAAAGAATTGGGATAAAGGGGTATAAAAATAATATGAAAGTTTTAGTAACAGATAAAATTAACGAATCAGCAGGAAAGATTATTGAAGCTGTGGCGGAAGTGGATTTTTTACCGACAATGAGCGAAGAAGAGTTAGTTAAAATAATTCCAAATTATGATGCTTTAATGGTAAGGAGTCAAACTAAGGTAACAGCAAATATCATAAATGCAGGGAAAAATCTTAAAATTATAGGAAGAGCTGGCGTTGGCGTTGATAACATTGATTTGGAAGCCGCAACACAAAAGGGTATTATCGTTGTAAATTCTCCGGATGGTAACACTATGGCAGCTTCAGAACATACTATTGCATTGATGCTTGCTATGGCACGCAACATTGCACCGGCTGCGACATCAACCAAAGAAGGGAAATGGGATAGAAGCAAATATACAGGATGTGAACTTTACAAAAAGACACTTGGTATCATAGGATTTGGAAAGATTGGTTCGCATGTCGGAGAAGTAGCATTAGCATTAGGCATGAAAATTGTCGTTTATGATCCGTTTACATCCAAAGAATTCGTTGAAAAAATGGGTGGCGAATACATCGAGAATCTTGATTCATTCTGGGGCAGATGTGATTTTATTACGGTTCATGTACCAAAAAACAAAGATACCGTTAATATGATTAATAAAGACACAATCGCTAAAATGAAACAGGGAGTTCGTCTTGTAAATTGTGCACGTGGTGGCATAATCAATGAAAACGACTTAAAAGAAGCAATTAATTCCGGATATGTAGCAGGTGCAGCCATTGACGTTTACGAAAATGAACCTAATATAACCGAGTGTCCTTTATTAAATTGTAACGGGAATGTCGTACTTACACCTCACCTTGGTGCAAGCACTCAGGAAGCTCAAATGAATGTTGCAATTGATGTTGCTGAGCAAATCAAAGAGGTTTTATCAGGCGGTTCTGCATCTTCGGCTGTTAATATTCCATCATTAAGACCTGATAAATTGGAACCGGTTAAAGACTATATGCAAATTGCGGAAAATACTGGAGAACTTGCAGTACAATTATCAACAGGTGCTGTAAAATCAATAGAAATAACTGCTGACGGAGATTTGGCGGATGTTGATATTCAACCGCTTGAGGTTGCTATTTTGAAAGGAATATTATCTTCAAGACTGGAAGGAGTTAATTATGTCAATGCGCCTGTAATTGCAAAGAAACGAGGAATTGATATTATATCAACTCATTCAAAAGCTAAAACAAACTTTGCGGGACGAATTACAGTCAAGCTTGTTACAGAAAAAGAAACGACTACTATATCCGGAGCATTAGTAACAAAATCTATTCCAAGAATAGTTAAAATTAATGATTATGAAACAAGTATAAGACCTGAAAAACATATGCTGATTATTCCACACGTAAATAAGCCGTCTATGATTGCAAAAGTCGCTAAAGTTATTGGAGAAAAAGACATTAATATTGAATCAATGAATGTTGTACAAAAGAATGATAAGCACGAAACAGAATCAATTATGGTAATAAGTGTTGATACTCATGCCGGTGAAGAAACATTGATACCAATATCAATTATTGATGGTGTACACAATCCTAAGTATGTAAATTTAACTGTGTGAGAAATTTTATGACGAATAAACTTGCAGTATTTGACTTTGATTCAACATTAATGGACGGAGAAACAATAGAATTTTTTGCTCGTGAGTGTGGAATTGAAGAAAAGGTCAAAATTATAACAGATAAAGCAATGAAAGGAGAACTGGATTTTTTTGAAAGTTTGACGGACAGAGTTGCCTTACTCAAGGGATTACATTTATCTAAAGTAAATGAAATTTGCCAAAATTTACCTGTTATGAATGGAGCTTATGAATGCATTAAGGGTCTGAAAGAAAAGGGGTATAAAGTTGTATGTTTTTCCGGCGGATTTAAGAATGCAACGGCTTTATTTGTTCAAAGACTTGGGCTGGACGGAGAATTTTCTAATATTCTTCACGTAAAAAACGGATTGCTTACCGGTCAAGTAGGTGGAGAAATGATGTTTAACGACAGCAAAGGGCAAATGTTGAACAAATTGCAACAACTTCTTGATATCAGTGAAGAAAATACAATGTCAATCGGAGACGGTGCAAACGATTTAAGTATGTTTAAACATGCAAAAACACGTATAGCATTTTGTGCTAAACCTATATTAAAACAAAGTGCAAATATTATAATAGAAGAAAAAAATCTTGCCAAGATATTAGAATATGTAAATTAGAGGTGTTATATGTTTAAAGCTTTTTACTGGATGTTTGAAACTAATGATTTAAGAAAAATTTTTATGAAAAACAGTCTGTACTTATTAATGCTGTTTTTGGTTGTATTATTGCTGCTGTTTATAGTTTGGATATCGGGAAATGTGAAATCTAATTTGTATGTTATTGCCGGATTATTAGCAATGTTCCTAACTCCGTTGATTCCTTTAGTACAACTGGGTTATTTTTGGGAACTTACGGAAAATATAATTAACCGAGATCTTGATGTAAGAGCGCCGTCTATATATGGAGGTAAAGTTAAGACGATAGAAAAATTAACCATACCAAACTTTAAAATACTAAAATTTGCTTGGCGTGGATTTTCATCAATTTTTGCGTTGCTTATAATGGAATCGCCGGTTTTATTAATAGGCTATTTTATTTTAAAAAACAATGATTCTTTGTTGATACCACCTGTTATAACTATACAGATTATTATATTGTTTTTTGCAAACGGTTTAGCCTGGAATTACGCAAAAAGAAATTCTGTTGTTTCAACTCTTAATATAAGAGCCGGAATTTATTTACTCGGGAATTATCCTATAAAATATATTTGGAATAGTTTCTTAATTATAGCTGCATTTATAATTATAGGTTGTATTTCTATCGCTATAACTCAGCCTATACTAATTATCATTCCCTCATTTTTAGGTGAATATACGGATAAGATAGTAGAAACCGTCATTTCATTGCCACTTGGAATATATTTTCTCCATGTTAATGCGTACTTAATAGGGACACTTGCTCCGCCATTTAAAGAAGAATGTCTCTAATACAAAATTTTCTTTACTTTATGGTAATATATCATTATGAAAAAATCATTTTTAATCATTTTATTAATTAATATAATATTTACACTTAACGTTGAAGCAAAAAACATAAGAGTTGAGACATTGTCTGATTTTTCAACAGCGAACCCACCGGAAGTGATAGAGCTTAAAATTAAAAATGGGTTTACAACAAAAAAAGGAAATTTTATTCCAGAAAATTCCATAATAATAGGAAATGTGATTAATGTAAAGGAACCTAAGAGATTAAAGCGTGATGCTACGTTCAGTGTTGCAATAACTGATTATATGGATGCTTCTTCAGGGCAAGCAGTAAAAATAGACAAAAAAATAATAGGTAAATACAGTAAACTAACTGATGTAACCCCCAAAAGTGTTATTAAAACCGGTGCAATTGCTGCAGGGAATAAGATAGTCGGTGCATATCTGGGCCCAAGTGTTGCTTTAGTGAAAGGAGCCATTAAAAATGAACAGGGTAATATTGTAAAATCAGCAGCAGCATCAGTTTATGACAGCTCACCGCTATCTTACGCAAAAAAAGGACAAAATCTCGAATTTAACGCAGGTGACATTTTCGTTATGAACTTCAAAGTAAAGGAGGATGTCGATAACGAAGAGTCAGTGACTGAAGATACAGATGGAGAGGCAATTAATATTGAATCTGTCATTGATTAATCAAACCAAACCTTCTTTAAGTGCTTTAACAGCAGCTTGAGTCCTGTCGTCAACGACCAGTTTTTGTATAATATTACATACATGGGCTTTTGCAGTATGTTCACTAATTGTAAGTGTTTTTGCGATGTCGCTGTTTGATTGACCATCTACTATTAATTTTAGAACTTCATATTCACGCTGGGTAAGATTAGAATGACGTTCTTTAAAAACGCTCCTCGAAAGTTGTCTTGCAGGTATATGACCGCAATTCTTATCTCTTATAAATGGTACTACCTTTGGGTCTAACCACATAGCTCCAATTTTAATCATTTTTATTATAGTCATAAGAAAATCTGTCGCAATATCTTTTATCACATATGCACTTACTCCCGCTTGAAGTGAGGAATTTACTTCTTCTTCCGTTATATGTGAAGTCAATGCTATGACTTTAACGTTATTATTATGTTCCAAAATCTGTTTTGTAGCTTCAATTCCCGTGATATCAGGCAGACCAATATCCATTAGTACTATATCAGGCTTGATGAGTTTTGTTTTTTCAATTGCCTCTTTACCATTAGTAGCTTCAGCAATTATTTCCATTTCAGGATAATCATTAAATAATGATTTTATACCTATTCTCATCAATTTTTGATCTTCTACAAGTAATATCTTAATTTTCATATTATGCCCCCATATTGAAATTTACATAACCATATTATCGAATAAAAACTTATAGTTATATTGCAACAATAGGGGAAGCATATGATATATTTTAAATTTTTAAACTTGTAAGTAAATTTTTAAGATTATTTTAAACTAATCCTTCTTTAACAGCTTTAACTGCAGCTTGTACACGATCATTTACGCACATTTTTTGTAGAATTGAGCAAACATGCGCTTTTGCTGTATGTACGCTAACTATAAGTTCTTTTGCAATTTCAGTATTACTTTTCCCTTCTACAAGATGTTTTAGGACTTCATATTCTCTTTCTGTGAGAGGTACTCGCCCTTCTTCAGATGATTTATCTTTGAGGATTCCTAATGCTTCTTGTTTTGGGAAAGCATCCAAAACTTTTCTTGCTATCACAGGATCAAGCCAGCATACACCTTCCGCAACATCTCGAATTACATCAGCTAATTTTACTGGGTCAATATCTTTCAAGCAGTATGCCATTGCGCCTGATGATAATGCCGCAATGACCTCTTCCTCCCTATCATGTGAAGTTAGTGCAATTACTTTGGTATCCAAACCCATTTCTTTAATTTTAAGAGTGGCTTCTATACCATTCATGCCTGCAAGTCCCAAATCCATTAACACTACATTTGGATTATGTCGCCTGATTAGATCTAACCCATCTGTAGCATTATCGCTTTCTGCCACGACATTTATATCTTCGTTTGAGTTAAGAGCACATCTCAAACCGACTCTTGTAAGTTTAAAATCCTCAACAATAATTACACTAATTGTCTTTTTTTCAATTTCAACTGCTGTACTCATTACTTAATCTCCTCTTCTATTATCTTCGTGTACAAGAATATTAAATAATGGTAAACTTTTACAAGGTATTAGCCAGTTTTCTGATATTTATTAAACATGTTGGTTAATTAATTCTAGTACTTCACAAACAGAATAGTTATTGTTGGTTACAAAAAACGTTTTTCCGGTTTTTTCTTTTACATAATTAAGAGAGCTTCCGTCTAAAAACAATTCAGTGTAAGGTTTTAGCATAATAGAAGGTACAATCACAATATCTGTTTTAATGTCTTTAACCGTATTTATTAAATCTTCGGAAGTAATCAATCCGGCAACAGTTACCCCTTCACCCCAATACTTTGATATAACAGGTTTTACAAGTACTTCCAAATTCTCAATTTTGTTGAGTTTTTGCGCTATATAATCAAATGCAGATTCAGCAGCTTTAGAGCAGGCAAAGGTTATTGATAAAGGCTTTGATATCTTTGTAGGAAGTTCGAAGCTATCAAAATCATCCATTAACGTTCTTAGAGCCCCAACTCCATCATCCAACTGCGAAAAATTGCCGTAATATTCTGCTGTTGGCATGTTTAAACCGGCTTTAATAAAAAATTCATCAGAACAATATACATTTTTATATTTATTTGCAATTTCAATAGTTTGTAAAGCTGTTATTTTATCAACCGTTTTTAATTTATTTTCTCTGAATTGCGTAACCCCAACAGGGACAATTGCAACAGACAAAAGGTTCCTTTTAAATTTTGATAAGTCTTTAAGAGTACGTTCAAGCTCAACTCCGTCATTATATCCCGGACATAAAACTATTTGCGCATGAAAAGGTATATCATTTTTATTAAACCATTTCAAATGTTCCATTATTTTTGATGCATTTGGGTTTTTTAACATTTTAACTCTAAGTTCTGGATTTGTAGTATGTACTGAAATATAAAACGGCCCAAGATGAAGTTTTGCAATACGAGCCTTGTCATCTTCAGTCAAGTTCGTAGTTGTTATATATGTACCTTGTAAATATGAAAGCCTGTAGTCATCATCTTTTACATACAATGTATCCCTCAAACCTTTGGGCTGTTGGTCGACAAAACAAAATATACAATGATTTAAGCAGGGTTTAACTTTATCAAATACCGCTGATTCAAATATAATTCCCAAATCTTCATCATAGT
>JAEEXX010000070.1 GCA_016287985.1 Candidatus Gastranaerophilales bacterium | reverse complement strand
TAATCCTCTGTTTTGTCAGGTGAATTGTAATATTCCAAAGTTTTACTAATTTGTATAAGTTCGTTGTTTATTGAGTTTTGAAACACATCGATTTCCTCTGAAACGATATTTGCAATTACAATAGCAGCTTCTCTTAATTGGGAACGGTTTGATTGTTGGTTAATATTGTTTATTATAAGTCCGCTAACTGTCATAGGAATAATTACCGCAAAAAATATTACGATAAGGATTTGTTCTGCAATTTTTAATCTTCTTTTACTAAAAAATTGAACCACTTTTTATTCTCACCATCAATTTTATACTTTTTACCCCTATTACCCCTCTCCAAACGGTGTAAGTTTATATCCTACATTAGTTACTGTATGTAAGTATTTTGGATTTTTAGAATCCGATTCAATTTTGTTTCTCAAACCGCCTACGTGTACTCTGAGCATTCTGACATCTTCATCACTGGAATATCCCCAAACTTCTTCCAGCAGAGTTGCCAATGTTACCGGCTTATTAAAGTGCTGCATAAGGCAGTACAAAATCTCAAACTCTGTTGGTGTTAATTTAACTTTTTTATTTAGAATAACTGCTTCTAACGTATCAGGGAAAATTTCTATTTCGCCAACTTCAAGAATTTCGGAAGACAAAGCAGGTTCAACTTGAGGTTGGGTCCTCCTTAAAAGAACACGAATTCTCAATAATACTTCTTGTACATCAAAGGGTTTAACCAGATAATCATCAGCACCGCTGTCAAACCCGCTGGTTTTATCTCCGATGGTTCCTTTTGCGGTTAACATTAATATCGGAATATTGATTTTAGCTTGTCGAATATTCTTACAGACTTCAAATCCGTTCATTTTAGGCATCATTACATCAAGCAGAACCAAATCATACTTGTTATTGAGGACCTTATTTAATCCTTCCATTCCATCGGCAGCAGTATCTGTATGATATCCGCTTGATGAAATGTCAAATTCAAGTAAATCCCTAATTTCAGGATCATCATCAATTATAAGTATTCTTTTCTTTTCAACCATTCGTAATATATCCCTTTAACGAAATTCACTAAACTGCAAAACGGAAATGAACAATATCGCCATCTTGTACGATATAATCTTTTCCTTCCAGTCTGGTTACTCCTTTATCTTTGCAAGCAGTATATGACTTGCATTCGACAAAGTCCTTGTAACTTGTAACTTCAGCACGAATAAATCCTTTTTCAAAATCAGTATGTATAACTCCGGCAGCTTGGGGAGCTTTTGTCCCTTCAGCACAAGTCCATGCACGTGTTTCTTTCTCGCCGGCTGTAATAAATGTTATAAGGTTTAAAAGTTTATATACAGTTTTAATCATTTTATCAATACCGCTGTTTTCAACTCCAAGTTCTGCGAGGTATTCTTTTGCACCATCTTCGCCTAAGTCAACGAGCTCTTCTTCAATACGAGCGCATATTATAACAGTTTTTGCACCGTGAGATTTTGCATATTCTTCTACAAGTTTTGTATAATTATTACCTTCTTTAAGGTCAAATTCCGAGACATTTGCACAATATATTACAGGTTTAACCGACATAAGATTTAAAGGTTTTATTACTGCAATTTCGTCCTCATTAAAATGGTCATTAAGGTTAATGAAAGTTCCCGCACCCAAAAGTTCGGACAATTTATTTAACGCTCCTTCTTCCAATTTTGCGGCCTTATCTCCCCCTTTTGCCTGCTTAGTTATTCTTGCTATGCGCCTTTCAATGGAAGCTAAATCTGCAAGTGCAAGTTCTGTATTAATAGTTTCTATATCACTAATGGGGTCAACTTTTCCTGCTACATGGATTGTATTTTCATCATCAAAGCATCTTACGACCTGAATAATTGCATCAACTTCCCTAATGTTGTGCAAAAATTGGTTTCCTAAGCCTTCACCTTGGCTTGCTCCTTTTACTAAACCGGCGATATCGACAAATTCAATGACAGTAGGAATTATTTCTTTTGATTTACACAAATCAGCCAGTACCTGAAGCCTTTCATCAGGAACTGTTACGATTCCAACATTCGGTTCAATTGTACAAAACGGATAATTCGCACTTTGTGCGTTTTTTGTTGCAGTGAGTGCATTAAATAAAGTTGACTTTCCTACATTAGGAAGACCTACGATACCTGCTCTTAACATTTAGTAATTACCTCTTTCGTTATTTCAAGACTATTTTAACATAAACTAGAATAATAATCTGAATAACAAGAATCTTTTGTTGAGTTTTTCTGAGAATTTTTTGAGGTTATGAACAGTTTCTGATGTATCGCTCACGATTTGCCTCAAGTTTTCTTTATCACCGGTTCCGTTGATTGTTTCTAATGCACTGGAAACCTGGCACATTGTTATATTCAAGTTGTCAATTGAATTGGTTATTTTATTTTTTAAATTATCATCCTTTGTCATTTGATTAACTGATTCTGATATTTCGCTTAAATTACTCATTAAGCTGTTCAAATCTTCTGCAAATTCTTTAGAATTTACCGAGCCTATAATCGGTGACAATTGTTTTGATATATTTGAAATTGCATCAGCTGTTTCATAGACAGTAGGTTTGAATTTTTCATCTGCAATAATTCCGTTGATATTAATTGCAAGTTTATTGAAATTGTTAGTAGCATCCGTCAAAAGCCACAACATAGCATCAATATCGTTTTTAGACGAATCTATAAGTTTTTCGGCTTTCTCAAGTGTAGTTGTAGCTTGTGCTGTTAGGTTTTTAAAGTTAGCAACAGATGTTGTTAAATCGGCAATCATTTTATCATTTAAGAGTTCGTTAACAACTCTGTTTGTTTCGGTTAATGACTCTGCAGCCTTATATTGCAAATCCATAAAATCAGCTATTCTCATAGGCTCAACTACCGTGTATGGCGATGTTTGGTGTGGATACGGAATTGGAGCATTATCAAGCGGTGAAATCCTTAACTTCTTAGCACCATTTGCGGTTGCAATTTGCCCTTTCATAAATGTCGGAATAATTAATCCCGGCAAATTTATATAATAATCAATTTTATATGCATATTGTGTTTTAATGTAATCTCTTACTTCTTCAGGAACCATTTGTGAAGTTAAAATTTGAGATTTCTTAACTTTACCGACATCATAATATTTTTCATCCAACATAATTTCGACATCTGAGTCTGCGACAAGCAATTGCTGATTTACAACAGGTATATATACGGAACGAATTTTGGGCGGAGTGATTTCCAAAAATTGTTCGCCAATAAGCCCTGATTGCTGTATAGTCAGCAAGGATGCCTTAGGAATTTTAATCCCCGGTTCCGTAATTACAAATTTAAGTTTAACATAACTCGAATCGCCTTCAATAACGGGCTTTATCTCTTCTACCTGTCCGACTCTCAGACCCATCATTTGAACGGCAGAACCCGGCCGCATGCCGTTGACATCCTTGAAATGGACTTCTATACGGTCAGCTGAAGAGAAAGAGCGTCCTTTTACCCATAAAACGGTAAAAAGAAATATTGAAAGAGCGACTATTGTTAATATACCTACTTTAAAAGATGATGAAATCTTCATTTATAAACCTCATTTTAAACATTAATTTTCATTGGGCCTTCGATTGTTGCATTCACGAATTGTTTTGTATATTCCGTATTTTCTAAACAAAGTTCGTTCGGCGTTCCTTCAAAAACCACTTTCCCATTATATAACATCAATACCGAATCTGACGTCCTCCGTATTGTTGACATTTGGTGTGTAACAACAATAGAGGCTGCGTTAGTTTCATTTTTCAACCTTACTATATAATCTTCTATCAAAGTTGATGAAATTGGATCTAAACCGGCTGTAGGTTCGTCATAAAGAATTATTTTAGGTTCAGTAACGATTGCACGGGCAAAGCTTACTCTCTTTTGCATACCACCGGAAAGTTCTGACGGGAATTTTTTTTCTATTCCAGATAAACCAACTAATTCAAGCTTCTCGGCAACAATTTTTTCAAGTTCTTTTTGTGTATATTTACCTCTCAAATCTTTGCGCTCTTGAAGTGCAAAAGAAATATTATCAAAAACATTCAATGAATCGAAAAGCGCAGAGTATTGAAAAACCATTGCTATATCACCACCGGAGGTTATAATTTCGCCGGAATCTTTTTCAAGCAGTCCGCTTATAAGTTTTAACACCGTACTTTTCCCGGAGCCACTGAATCCTATGATTGACAATATTTCCCCGTCATTAACATGGAAGGATATATTATCTATAACAGTTTTGTCCTCAAATGATTTTACTAAATTTTTAACTTGTATTCCCATTTTTATTTCCTTTAATAGAAGAATGCTGCTGCAAAAAGTAAATCTATTACTACGATTGCTACGAATGACCATACTACGGCTTTTGTAGTTGCAATTCCGACTCCTTTCGCTCCGTCTTTAGCCTGCATACCGCAGGAACAACTGATTAATGAAATCGCAAATCCAAAACTTATAGATTTTAGAACGCAGACATTCAGGTCATGCATATTTAAACCAAACCAGACTGAATCAAAATAAGCTTTATAGGAAAGTTCCGATACCAAATTGGAAGCAACTGCCCCTCCTATTATTCCGAACAGAGAAGCTACCACTACAACCATTGGCATCATAACAGTTCCGGCAATTACCCTTGGTGTGAATAAATATTGAACAGGGTTGACTTTTAATACCTGAATCGCATCAATCTGGTCTGTTACCTTCATTGTGGCAATTTCTGATGCCAGAGAAGAACCAATCATTGATATAATTGCAAAACCTGCCATTATAGCACCTTCTTCTCTGACTGTTAGAATGGCCATGAGCATACCTACAAAGTTTCCACCGCCTTGTTTTACCATTTCGCCTGCGACTTGCATTGATATAATAATTGAAGTCATTCCAACGATTGATAGTGTTATAGGTAAAGAAGAAACCCCAAAACGAGAACATTGTTCCAATATTTCTCTGAAACTTGTATTGAAATTCTTTAATCCTTTCAAAAATTCAATACAATAGAACATTATTTCACCTAAAGTTGAAATAAATTCTTCGCATTGTTCAAAAAGTAACTTAAATATTTTATATGTATAAGTCGACTCATAAAGAATTTTCATACAAACAATTATATCAAAACTCGGATTTAATTTGAAGTTTTTAAGATAAATTACATAACTAAATTAGTCGGAGGAATGACTTTTGAAAAATTATCTTTATAATTCTAGTATGAAAAAAATATTAGTAATTTTTATATTTTTATTAGTATGTACAACTGTTCAAGCAGAAGTTTTACAGGCTGGTGTATCAATTGAGGATGTACCCAAAACGGTATTTGGAACCTGGAGAGTGAATGCGAAACTTGATCAGACGAATTCTTATCAAACATTTAAGCCCCAAAGTGTTGATTTTTGGGAACTTACACGAGTAGGTGATAAAATCACCTTAAACAATCCTTATAGCGGTGCAAATGCAGAAATTTCAATAAATGCTGTTGAAGGTAATTTAATTGTATTTTCAAAAAAATTACCCTATAGCAATAACAAAGTTCTCACTGATACAGTGAATATCAGAATTGATGGAAATCATTTTTCAGGTGTGAACAGCCTTAAGCTTGAATCTTTTTCACTTTTGGATAACCATCTTATGAAAACAGAAACAGCTCAATACTTAATTGTGGGAGAAAAAATCTCAGGTGAAAGTATCCTTACCGAATAAAATTCGTATATAATGTTTCTTCTTTTTGTGGCATTGGAATACCTGCCTTTTCTCCGGCTTCTTTGCATTTCAAATGCCATGCCATATTACGGGCAAGAATTCTCATGTTCTGCAGGCCCTCTTTATCTTGTAGAACTTCTTCCGCTTTAGCACCATGCACCATATTCCAGTATCTTCCAGAAATAATTGGCATTTGGGAAATCGTAAAGTATTTGTTCAATTGGTCAAGTGTAGCTGTGGTTCCGGCTCGTCTTGCGCTTGCTATTGCAGCACCCGGCTTGTGAGCAAAAATATGTCCTCTGCCTGAACGAAATGCGGTGAAAAAGGCTCTGTCTAAAAATGCTGTAACTCCTCCGCACGCTGATGCGTAATGAACAGGAGAACCAAATATAAATCCGTCAAAATTTTCTGCATATTCTATAAAATCATTAACCTTGTCGTTAATTACACATTTCCCTAGTTTTCCGCAAGCATAACAAGCTCTGCAGGCACTAATTGGTTCTGTTCCTATCTGATAAATTTCGGATTCTATCCCCTCTTCATTAAGCGTTTTCTCAATTTCCTTCAACGCTGTATAAGTACATCCTTCTCTGTGCGGTGAACCGTTAAATAACAATACTTTCATATTACCCCCTTTTTATATTAACCACTACTTTTTAGCCAAACTATAACTTTCATTAATTCTTTTATAAATTTCATCAATACATATTGAACCATCAAGCGGAATTGTTATCCAGTGTTTTTTATTCATGTGATAACCGGGGTAAATATTTTCCTGTTTTATCAGTTCCGGAAGTTCTTCCGGCTTAGCCCTTAAATCAATCACTTCTATTTTATCTTTAGATTCAAATCCCAGTTTGTCTTTTGTAACTGTTAAAATTGCAAGATACCATTTTTGGTTATCTTTTCTTCTTGCAATAGCATTATCGGGAAATTTTTCCCACAAATATTCAACGTCATCATTGTATTTAGATTTAATATAATCAATAATTTTATAACTGTTTTCGTACCTAAAGATTCCAATTTCATAACACTCTTGTGCAATGTCTTTCAAGACACTGTTGTATTCTTCTCTCAATTCGCCTACAAAAGAACCTTCCGAATATGTAAGATGGAGTGTATACAAATCTCCTGTATCTTTTTCGGTTGTTTCTGTAGTTAACTTGTTTTCGTTATCAATACTGACAGTCAGAATAAACTCTCCGTTCATTAATTTTGTCTTGTAAATATAACCGTTTTCGGTCTTTTTAAAGCCGAATTCAAGCAGCTTTTTAGGATTATATTTTTTATTATCAAATTCGGAAGTCTTAAATATTTCCATTTTTACTCCTATTTACCCCTCCCAAATACACTTTAAAATGCACAATTCATCTCCGCTGTCTTTATGTTTTATTGAATGGATTGTAGTTGTATCATCAAGGATTTGAACTTCAGAAATCATCTTTTCGCCGAGTTTAATTTCTTTTTTAAACATCATATCAATAGTTTTTAGTTTATGTTTAAGTCTAAAGTCGGTTGTTAATGGTTCTAATGCCCAGACAATATAATTTCCGTTATTAGCGTGCATATTAACATCAATATCATTATAACGAACTTCAAATTCCTTTGAATAGTCAGTTTGGGTAAGAGCAGGGATTTTTTCGAAATCCAAATCATTTTCTTGTTTTTCGTGTTTCATCAAGTGCGGACTGGTAATATTGCCTTCAATTTTGGCAATCGTAAGCGTATTAATATCGACCAGCGACCACATACTTGAAGCTCTTGCAATAATATTTTCTCCGCTTTTAACTTCAAAGTTACGGTAGGCAAAGAGTTTGTTGTATCCTCTTGGCTCTGTCTTAATAATCAAATCCTGAATATCCTCCGGATAATGGGAAAATTCAATTCTGTATTTCAAAAGTACCCACATTAAGCCTTTTGGGTAGATAGCGGAATAGCCAAAGCCAAGTCTCTCTGCATTGTCGCTTGCAATATCCTGAAAAAAGTTCAAAAGCGAAAATGGTTTTAAGCTCTTATCAAAATCAATATCCGAATACCTTATGTGTGCTTTTTCCTCGGAAATTATATTTTCTAGTGTATTATTCATATATTTTGCTCCTCAATGTAACAATTATCCCTCAAATGTAACAAATTTTCAAAATATCAGCAAAAATATTTAAAATGTTCGTATGCTCTGAACGGAATGTCTGTAAGATAGTGATTAAGCAAAAATCTAGTCTCTTTGTTCGAGGTTATAGATTGCAGGGGTTTGCTTCCCGCTTGTTGAAAGACGCAGACTTTTTTTAAGAGGTCTTACCGATACATCATATCTTTGATAATATAAATTTCCATTAGTGTCTATAACAGCGCTATAATTTTTCAAAAATTGAAGATAATCATTATATGATAATGCATTTATATCGGGAATATTGATTGTGTATCGGGTGTCTTCTCTGGGATACTGCGGATTCCTTGAATTAAACAATTCCTTGTATCGTCCTTTATATGCACATCTATTACTTGAATGTTCATAATTATTGCTGTTTCTTTCGATAGAATTTGAAATAAGATGGCTGATTTTTTGTATTTTCTGTTTATATTCATCTTCCGGGTATTTATTTTTTAGTATCTCGTCACATTTTTTTTCTACATCATTTAGAATAAGAGTTAAATCGGAAATATACATTCCGTCCATATTTTTTTCATACTTTGTAGAAAATGTCATTAATAAATATGCCTTGTCAATCGTACCAAGTGTAACAAGCATATTTGCAATACGATAAATATATTTATCATAAACTATCTTCCCTCGTTGAATATCAGGATTTGATAAGTCATTCTCTTTTCCCGGTCTGTATCCCAATTCGTACGCTTTTAAATACATTCGATTAAAGGGATTTACTGAAAGATTAAATTCCAGCCTTGTACTTGTCTCAGGTCTGGAAAAATATTCTGCATATTTTTCTGCTCTTTGCTGGAGAATTATATTATCAGGATTCCACCCTGCTGTATCAAATAAAATCATTCTTCCTGTTGCATTATAAAACATCTCTGCTAAATCTTCATAGTCATGTTCTTTACCGTTTTTGTCTTTTGCAATAACATTCATTCCGTCTGAGTCATAAAAGAATGCGGCTTGTGTAGCTTCTCTGAGGAATCTGGTATTATCTTTCTCTCCAATAAAATGCGAATTGCTTTCATTCCCAAGGATTTTATTTATTCTGTTATTAATAATCATAAATCCGTTAGCAAATTTTTTAAAATCTTCAAACGGCAAAATATTCAACTCTGTTTTTGAAGCCGGTTTGGCATTCTGAAAACAGTGTGCACACATATTTGCACATCCTCTTTTTATTGCTATATTAGCAGAGCGGTATGCCAAAAATACTATTTCACGCATAGTTAAATCTTTAAATACGTCAATACCGT
>JAEEXX010000069.1 GCA_016287985.1 Candidatus Gastranaerophilales bacterium | reverse complement strand
TGAACAATAATCCTGCAACAGATAATCTCTTAAAAAACTTTGATTTTGCAAAATACGGTAAATCCGGTTTGCCATTGGAATATTCCAGAACAGAATTTACTCAAAACATTGAAAATCTTATAAAAGATTTGAGTTCGGGAAATCAGCAGCAAATATTAGGTAACTTCGGACTTATACGAGGTGAAGCAGGATTTGACGGTTTGCCTAATAATAAACCATTTGAAAATCAAGATGCATCTTCCGATTTATTGGAAATCGCACAAAAAGTTCAGCATGAAATTGAAAAATTTACTGCTCAAAATAATGTTAAAACAGGTGACAAAGAAGCTGATGAGATTTTAACTGCATTAGTTCAGGGACTTCCTGAATTTACAAGTATAGTTGGAAAAGAACAACACGGCACTCATGATTACAGTGTAGATATACATTCTCTTAAGGTTTTGCAAAGTGCAATGAATGATCCGCTTTATGAAAATCTTTCCGATACGGATAAATTTATAGTTAAAATATCCGCCCTTTGTCATGATTTTGGCAAACGTGGCGGGGTTGTTGACAAAGGCCACGCAAATAAGAGTGCAGAATATGCAATAGCATTATTAGAAAGATATAATATCCCGCAAAGAATTAAAGATCGTATTATAGATATTATTGATAACCATCATTGGTTTGAAGCATATTGTAACGGAACTGTAAGTGCCGAAGAGGTTGCAATTCGTTGCCGTCGACCTGAAGACTTTGTAATATATGAGATATTGGCAAAGGCAGATTTTGCGAATGTCAATGAAACCATGCATTACGAACGCAGTGGGGTTAAAACACAAGAAGAATTTGACAAATATATAGCTGATAAAATGCAGGGAATTGAAAAGAAGCTTAATTATATTTATTCAAAGGCTAATTTGATTTTTGATACGAAATTTACTCAAAACGGCGAAAAATTTACGAGACAGACGATTGAAATCGATGGTAAACCCGCAGAATTAAAAGTTCTTAATATGAATAATTTAGACGATGATGCTTCTCTTGAACAATTCGGCTTCGCACCGACTGTAACGAAAGAAGGCTACAGAGCATTTGTACACATGACAGATCCTAAAACGGAAAACCTTGAAACAGTTTATGTACTGACAAAAAATTCGCTTAACCAAAGTTCTTGGTCGGTTTCATTGGTTAAACCATCAGAGAATTATACATATTATGATAAGAAGTTTGGATTTATATATGATGTTGACCAGGCAAATATTGCACAAGCTTATAAATATAATATAGGTTCAGGTTGTAGAAAGCAACTTGATGACTTCCAAGAGGATGTGTTTGATGATAAAACATTGGAAAGAACATTTGTACAGAAAAAAATTATAGAAGAATTACAAAAGAAAGGCGTTGAGCTGAATAGTGATGAGTATGCAAAACTTTCCAAGTATTTGTTGCGTAAAAGATATATAACACAAATCAAAAAAGATATAAAAATAGGTGAAAAAGTTATTAAAGCATCTGATTTGGTTGAAGCACTTGAAAATTCACGTGAAATATTATTTAGTGGGCGTGACCATAACGAAATAGTTGTACTAAACCCGAGAATAATCGGTTTGATAGCTATGGTTAACGAATTGGAAAATTGCCCGCAAAGCTTTTTGAGATTTGCTCATGAACGTGACCTTCCTATAATAATTATGAAAAGATCTTATTGATAGGTTTTCAATCTGTTGAGTTTTCGCCTCTTTTTTCCTAAATTTTTGCAACAAAAATGTAATAGAACAGTCGGTTTGAGAAGAAAGAACAGCGGATTTGCGGACGTATTGAGCGAAGCGAAATTCGGATAGCGAGAATACTGAGTTTGAAAGAACCGCAGGTTCGTAAACGAGGCTATTCGAGCGTGGAGCAAATCCAAGACACAGAGATTTTGATAATTATTTTGGTGCAAATAATTGCACCCTACCAGCTCATCTTGGGTGAAAAACACAAAAACTTATATTTTGTGCAAACAAACAGGCAAAAAATATTTTTACGGGGTTTAATATATTGAAAGGATTCCCCAAACAAAATGCAGATAGCAACCCCGCTATATCAAATAGCAGACAAAGTAAGTGCCCGCACCGGAATTTATACAACAAGACAGTGCAGAAGAATTGCCACGCAAGTAGGCAAGGATATTGTTGATGCACAGAGAAATAATAAAGATGAAAATATAACAAAACAGTTTAGAGATATTGTCCATAAATATGTTCCCAAAGCACGTTTTGGCTTCTTACTATACGAAGATTCAAAAAACGAAACTGCAAATACAACCGATAAGTCCAGGAAAAAAGTAGTGGGTTATTACCATTATCTTGAGAATCTAATAATTATGGATTCACAATATGCAGAACCAAAAAATGCCTCATTAGCCTCAATATTATCCCATGAGTTTTGTCACTATATGACAATGAATCACACAGCAAAATTTGTAAAACAAACAAAAATGCTCAGAGAAATGTATAATAGAACAGATTTACAAAATATAATAAATCCTGCAAAAATGAAACCGAATTTTCAGAGGGAATTGCTCAAAATGACCAATTTAAATGCTGCATCATGCCTGAAAGATGAACAAGAATTATTGGAATATTTTTCAGGAGATAAGTATAACGGTTTAACCTCAAAAAAACGGTTAAATGCATATATAACATCTATATTAAGATATTTTCTGAAACCTAATGATATTAAAACAAAAGATAGACTTGAAAGCATCATAGATTTGTTTAAAGATGAAATATATGCTTACGGAGTAAGTGAAAATGTAAGTGAATATCAACAAAATAACGCAGAAAAAGTCACTGCACATAATAGGGTACTATTGTATAAAATGGTAGTCAAAATATTAAAAAGAGAACGACTAATATCAATGCCTTCCTCATGCTCTTTAACTCATGCATTATTTTATAGACTATTTGGTGCTAAATATAAAAACAATCCATCCATACGTTGTTCTCCATATAGCCTTCCCACCTCTGCAATAAAAAATAATTAATTTAAAAATTTTGCAACAAAAAAGCGGAAGACGAGACTCGAACTCGCGACAGCCTGCTTGGAAGGCAGGTACTCTACCACTGAGCTACTTCCGCTTGATTTTATATTCAATTGTCAACCGTGATAACGGCTCCGCTCCATCAACCTGCTCGCCTTGTCCTACGACAAGCCGACACCGTTGATGTCGCTCCGTCGGGCTTCGCCCTCCTTGCCTTACCGCTCGCCGCGAGGCACTGAGCTACTTCCGCTTAATTTTATATTCAATTGTCAACCGTGATAACGGCTCCGCTCCATCAACCTGCTCGCCTTGTCCTGCGACAAGCCGACACC
Organism: Candidatus Gastranaerophilales bacterium; assembly: GCA_016287985.1. Lineage (GTDB taxonomy): Bacteria > Cyanobacteriota > Vampirovibrionia > Gastranaerophilales > Gastranaerophilaceae > CAG-196. The sequence goes on along the minus strand of JAEEXX010000069.1, from coordinate 5,785 downwards.
GTTGATGTCGCTCCGTCGGGCTTCGCCCTCCTTGCCTTACCGCTCGCCGCGAGGCACTGAGCTACTTCCGCTTAACTATATATTCAATTGTCAATCGCAAAAATATTGCTCCGTATCAGAAATTTTATGACAAACATTCATAAAATTCAAGTATAAATAAGAAACTCTGTAAACATTGAACTGAACCCTAAAAACTTGATAAAGTAAAAACCGGTTTTAGGATTTTAGTTCATCTGCTAAGAAAAGCAATTATGTTCTTTTTCCCAGCCAACCGTTGTTGGTTTGCCATGCCCCGGATATATAACTGTATTTTCGGGTAAGGTAAATATTTTATTCTTTATATTTTCGACCAATTGCTCAAAATTTCCACCTGGCAAGTCACAACGACCCACGGATTCATAGAATATAGTGTCTCCGGAAAACAATTTGCCGTCAGTATAGTAACAAACTCCGCCTTGTGTGTGTCCGGGAGTATATATTACTTTTATTTCGTTCTTACCCAGTTTTAGAACATCACCATCTTCAATAAATCTGTCTATTGTCGGAATTGTTATTTCGGGCATGCCCATCATCGGCATGTAGGTATTTACGCTTTTTATCCAGTTCATATCTGCTTCATGTACAAGTACCGGTATTTTAACCTCTTTGTTTGTTAATTTATCGTTGCGAATACCTGCAATATGATCAAAGTGACCATGAGTCAGAAGGATGTATTTTAGGTTAATATTATTTAATTCAAGTCGATTTTCCCCAACATCACTCACTGCAATCTTATTATCATCTAATAAAACTTTGTCCCATATATCGAGTGACGAACAATCTATAAGAGCCGTTTCACCCGTTTCTTCGTCCGTCAAAGTATAATTATTATTGTCAATAGGCGGTACAACAAATGTTTTTACTATCATATGATAATTTTATAATGAATGTTTTTTTTCTTCAATTAAAAAAGAAGGGAAATTTTTAATCCCCCTTCTTTTTCGGTTATGAATAATTCATTACTATACTTTTTCATCAATATGATTTTCTTCTGCAATTTCAGGAGTTTGTTCCGGTTTAGATTTCTGTGAGTTTTTATATATCGCTAATCCGGCACATATAGCTGCAACTGCTGCCACAATACCTATTGTCCATTTACCTTTTTTAGTTTGACAGAATTCTTTAACTCTTGTCCAAAAGCTCTTATCTGAAGAGGAAGTCTTTACAGGTGGTTTATTTTCATTTGTACCGGGAGTATTTTCTTTATTTTTCTCTATAATATTCTGACATTTTTCTTTAATTTTGTGAAGCAAAGTATCACCTTCTGTTATTTCTTTTGCATCACGGTTAAATAACTCCCTATAACTTGCCCCGGAAGATTTACCTCCGTTTAGTCCTTCATTATGTTCCCAGTCTGTTTTTGAGTTAATTAGATTACTCATTAATTTTTCTTGGAATGTTTTGTTAGTATAATCTGTTCCAAGCGCTTTTGTAAGTTTAGCTTCCAGTTCACGTTCAATTACGGAGTCTCTGTAAGGACGTAATACTGAGTATTCATATTCATAATGCAAACTATCGCTATTTTTTACAATTTTCATAGCTTCTTCGTTGCTAATTGTTTTACCGTGCTTAATTAATTGTTCATTTTTGATTTTGCCTAAGAACCTTTCCACGTCTTTGTGCATTTGGGCTTTGTCAACTTCATTCAATTCTTTATCCAAAACTTCTATAGGCATATCATAAGCGTGAGCTGTTTTATATCCTGTTACTCTTTCTGCTTCGCCATCAAAAGCTTCGTCAAAGTTTTTATCCGCAAGACCTTGACAATTTGTTACAATCGAAGAACAAAGCATTTTTCGTGCTTCCAAATCTGTTAATTCGCATGGAGCAAATCTTGACGGGAAGATTGAAAAATCAGCCGCGCCAGCAAGCGGTTTGTTTGGTGCAAAACCGTTTAAGTATGCAAAACGTCCACGTAATAGAGGATTCGCATTCATCCTTGCTATAATTTTTCTTATAGAATCTGCTTCAGGATTACCTTCTGTTAGTTCACCCCCCATTACAAGTAAAGAACTGTCGTTTTTGCCCGCACCTTCGGTTACGTACTTTTCAAAAGTTCTCAAAACGGAATCAAGAGCCTTTTGTGCATCAACTCTGCCCCATGCAGTTATAACTTTAACAGTGCTGTCGGGTTTTGAGGCTTCTTCTATGTATTTGCTGTCAATGTAACCTAAAACATCGACATTTCTATCTGCCAGACCAGCTATTACTTGAGCATAATCTCTTTCATGACCCGGAACTTCTTTAAGTTTTCCCAGAGTCTCAAGTACATCTTTATCCAGCCTACTGATTAGGTTCAATTTATTTTGTCTTTTTATTTCACGAATGTGCCCTAAGTCAACAGATGTTTCATTAACCTTATTCGGATCCATTGTTGCATATCTGTGAACTTGCATGCCTCTCAATCTTTCAGGTATTATTTTATCCTGTGGGAATGTATATACAACATCATTTTTAGCATTAAAATACCCACCTGGACCGCTTTGGATGAACGGACTCATATTTGGATCTTCAAATGCATTCATAATACCGACGAATTTTCCTTTTTCAGCAAGTTCTTTTAGCAAATCATGAGACCCCGGAGCCAGATTTGGATCTGTTGTCAATGCTTTATGGTATCCGGGAGAAACAGTATTAACAGAAGGCATATAACCTTGCTTTGCGTATAAAAGTGCGTTTCTGAACGGTGAATAAGAACCTTGTTCATCGGCCATTACATCAGGCATTTTTGAAGCAAAATATCTGTTTAATCCGCCTTCTCCCTGCTTCATGGCGTTTATAAAATCCGGGTCATTTTCTACTGCTGCTAACAACTCTCTGTCTGCAATGTTCATAAACATATTCATTGGCGAAGTTCTTTGGATATACCCTGCTCCGGCATTATGTGTAATAAACTCCGGTTTTTTGCCCTTCCAAAATTCTTCGCCTTGTACGGCTTTTTCTGCCATATATTCCGTTGCGTATGCTCCTTGGGAATCATTTAGTATAATCGTTGCGGGATCAAACTTATGTCCGTCTTCACTTGCCACTTCACAAATTCTGGGTAGCAATTCAACCATAGCTTTAGCAGAACGTGCATCACCGTCTCCTTTCCATGTTTGTGTTAACAAGTGTGAACCGGAAGCATAGCCACCTCCTTCGTAGGGTTCTTTCCAGGTTGCTGCGACATCGGTAAACACAAGAAAGTCTCTGGTTTTTTCCAGTTTTGCACCGTCACCTTTACCAAATTGCTTTAATACTCTGTATAATTTTATTTCAGTGTTTTCACTGGCACCAAAGTCCATCGTTCGTTTCTCGCCCGTAACATCTTCAAGGATAAATATTTGTTTATCAAGATTCATTACCTTCTTATCTTCGTTCTTAAAGAAATCTACCACACTGTTATAGTTTTTAAAATTTTTATTGTTTGTCATAAAAGGTTTTCCGGCATATTTTGCAAATGGGTTATCATCCGGCAAATCTTTTGGTATTGTTGCAAGGTTGATGCCTTCAATAGTTCCTGTCCTATAGTTATATGTTTCTTTACCGTTGTATATAGGAGAAACAAATACTTTATCCGTTTGATTCCAGTATTCAAGTGAATTTTTGTCAATACTGGAACTATCACTCCCAATCTTAAGGTTTCTCATATCATTCAAAATAGTTGATACGCCACCTTTTGCAAAATATGGCCGAACTTCAACACCATAAAATAGGGCTTGATTTTTATTCCCTGCCTTAAATGAAATGAATGATAATTTGTTTTCAATTAGTGTAGGTTCCTGTTTTAGACTCTTCACGGTACTTTGATTGTATACCGGATGGTTACTACTTACTGCGCTAATCCTCATAAATGACAACTCCTTTACATATTACACAACACATACATTCCGACGGGCAAACTCTGCGCCACGATAGATATGTTTCAAATTTGTTAAATAAGTATTTACCAAGTACTGGGATGCCCACATGATAGCAAAGCCATATTTATTTTTCAAGTATTGGTTACAATCTTTTTTAAAATTTTGAATATTACATAATTATGGTGTTTTATTTTAGACTTGTAATAGCATTGTGATTAAGTTATACTTATTATAGGGACAGGTGGGGTATAGTGTGAAAAAATTATCACTTGCAATATATTGGCACATGCATCAGCCGGTTTATGAGATTGAGGGTACGTATTTAATGCCCTGGTCTAGGCTGCATGCCGTAAAAGACTATCTGGATATGGTTTTGATTATGGAAAAATTTCCAAAACTTAAACTTAATCTCGATGTCGTGCCTTCATTAATTGACACTCTGATTGATTATTCAAATGGTGCCAATGATATTCACTCAGAGCTTTCGGTAACCAATATTTCAGAAATGTCGACCGAAGAAAAATCTTTTGTGCTTTTAAATTTCTTTAGTCCTAAATATGAAACAATGATTTTCAAAAGTGAACGTTACAAAGAATTATTCCACAAAAGGTTCACTAATGAGGAGTTTAAACAGGAAGATTTTACCGAACAGGATATCTCGGATTTAATGGCATTGTTCAATTTGGTATGGATTGATCCGATGCACTATTCACGTTTCCCAGAGTTGCAAAGGCTTTGGTCTAAACAGTCGGGCTATACTTTGGAAGACAGAATTGAGATAATTAATGTTCATCGCCAAATTATCAAAGAAATTATTCCGGCTTACAGAAAATATGTACAAGACGGGCGATTAGAATTGACGGTCAGTGCTTATCATCATGCAATTCTTCCAATATTGATTGATATGAAATCGACATTAAAATCAGTGCCGACTACATTTGATTTACCTTCCTCTTTGGATATGAAGGATATGGCTGTTGATCAGATTAGGATGGCTATGGACAGAATGGAGGAGGTTTTTGGAGTAAGACCTAAAGGATTTTGGCCGCCGGAGCTTTGTATATGCCCAAAAACGCTTGCTATGCTTGTGAATGAGGGAATTGAGTGGACAATATCCGATGAAAAAATTTTGGCTGATTCGGCTCACTTTGATTTTATAAGGGATTTTAAAGGAAATTTAAATGATCCTTATCACTTGTTAAAGGTCTATAAATATCAGACGAAAACAAAATCTATAGACATTATTTTCAGAGACAGGTCAATTCCAAATCTTATTAACTTTGAGTATGCAGGCATAAATCCTAAAATGGCGGCTGGTGATTTATACGATAAAATAAAAACGATTCAGAATAAACTTTTGATTTCACCGGATGACTCCCATCTGTTAACTATTGCGCAAGATGGAGAAAATTGCTGGGAAAATTATGAAAACGACGGAAACGATTTTCTTGAAAACTTGTATTCATTGATTGAAAATGATGACACATTGGAAACGGTTCTGATTTCTGACTATATAAAAAAAGATATACATAAAAAAGCTTTAACAAAAATTACCTCCGGTTCAAGTATTGATAAAACTTTTAAGTATTGGATAGGGGATGAGATTAAGAATAAAGCTTGGGCATATCTAAAAATAGCTAAGGACAAGTATGATGAGGTACTTTCCCAAAAGTCCGGCGGAGCAGATATTGATACTGCAAAAAGGGAGTTAATGATAGCTCAGGGAAGTGATTGGTTCTGGTGGTATGGTGAGCCGAATAATTCGGGTCAGGACTTTATTTTTGATTATATGTTCAGAGAACATTTAAAAAATGTATCTTTGGCATTAAAGCTTGAAGTTCCTCAGTATCTTAACGATTATCTTATTAAAAAAATAGAAATACCGTTTAAACGTCCTTCAAGAG
>JAEEXX010000006.1 GCA_016287985.1 Candidatus Gastranaerophilales bacterium | reverse complement strand
TTACTGGCAGTCCGTTTGAATTAAAAAAATACGGACAATTTTTATTTAATAACGGATATGATGTTTTTGCGGAATGTCTGCCCGGACACGGTGAAAAATTTGAAGAAATATATACCGTAAAATATCAGGATTGGTTAAATTTTGCTTATTCCAGTTTCAAAAAACTGACAGAGACTTATGAGAATGTTTTTGTGTCCGGCTTATGTCTTGGTGCGGTACTTGCTATAGCAGTTGCAGAAAAATATCCTAATGAAGTAACGGGCATTATATCACTTTCGACTACTCTCTATTTAGACGGATGGAGACTCCCTTGGTATAAATGTTTTATGCCGATTGCGTTAGCAACAATTTTAAGATTTTATTACAATTATCCGGAATGCGAACCGCACGGAATAAAAAATCTTAAGACAAGAAGCGTTGTTAAAAAACTTTTGGCTAAAGGCGGAGTAGGGATGAACGATTTTCCTATGACCGGTTTCTATGAACTTCTTAAACTTTCTTCCTTGGTTAGAAAACAGTTAAAAAAAGTTTCTGCCCCAATTTTACTTATTCACTCTAAAGAAGATGACCTGACAAGTACAAAATCCGCAGAAGTTGTGTACAAAAATATATCTTCTCAAGACAAAGAATACATAGTACTCTACGACAGCTATCATATGGTTCTTTATGACAACGAAAAAGAATTTGTATTTAATAAATCGTTAGAATTTTTGAACTCTCATTTAATCGTTGACTCAATGCAACAAGAGGTGATATGTATTTAGGATTTTTGAAATTATTATTCATTATAGTAAGTGTGATTTCTGTTATAATTTTTATTTTGCTTAATATTAACTATACGAAGAAAATGGAGCCAATGAAGGCTTCTGAATTTGTGTCCGCAGCAGCAGCAGGATTGTTTGTTTATATAATACTTGCAATAACACTTGCAATTACCCAATCCGGGATTTTAAAGTTTATATTTCTTTTATTTGCAATATTTCCTTTTATCTTAGGACAATTAGCGAATTATAAAACAAGGCGATATTTTACACTCGTCCAAATTTTAGCTATAATATCAAGTGTTATTTTTACTTTGCAGATATAAGTTTGGCGGGAGTGCTTAAAATTGAAAAAATTTACAGCTATTATACTGATACTCATATTATTTTGTAATACTGTTTTTGCGTCAGACAAAATTAAATTTTACGGCGGGATTCAAAATGAGTTTTTAGTTAATAATGAAATTCCGGAATACGTTAGCTTTATAACCAATGAAGAAGTAAATATAAATGATGAAATTACAATACCCGCAGGAGCATTAATAAGTGCAAAAGTTCACCAGTATCAAAAAGAAAAAAGGTGGCACAAAAGCGGCTTTTTTATTTGTAATTTGACAAAATATTCAATGCCGGAGGGGGATGAAATTGATATTTCCGACAAGGATATTTATTTTGTTGTAAGAAAATACGAATCTTTAAATAAAAAAGAAGCTGGAATAATTGGAACTGAGCTTGTACTTACGCAAGCTGCATCAATAGTTGCATCTTGTTTTATAATATTTGCACCTGTAGATATAGCGTATTTCTTTACAAAAGGTGCAATCGTAAGGAAAAAGAATCCGAATTGGTTTAAATCCGGTGTAATGGAGGCTTATGATAACTCAATTTTTTGGTTTCAGTTAAAGGGCAAACCAATCGAACTCGCAGAAGGCGACGAAATAAAACTTCAATCTATATCTAAAGAAAAAGCAGAAAAAATTAATAACAAAATAGAAAAGCGGAATTATAAAAAAGAATTAAAAAAACAAAAACGAGAAGAAAAGGCAAAGAAGCATCTTACAAGCTTTTGTAATAGTCTTTCATAAGTTTTGCATCATCCTCAATATTAGGACTTTCGCAAACAATAACTCCTTTGACCCCGAAACTCTTAAAAGCTCTTAACAAATCTTTGTAATTCATATCGGATTCTTCAAGATTCAAGTGTTTTTTCTCACCCTTAGCACCATATTCTATTCCTGCAATATGAGCATGAAAATTATCCAATGCAACTTGTCCCAGTTCATTACCGATTTTTTCAAATATTGAAGAGAATTCGTCATAAGTATTCCAAAAACCGTTATACCTTGCATGTATGTGTGAAAAATCAACACAGGGAAGAACCGTCTCGAACTCTTTTGATAGTTTTATAATTTCATCTAAGTCACCCCATTGAGTTGATTTACCGGTCGTTTCAGGGCGAACCCATATTTTATTTCCGGCTTTATTTAATTCTGATGTTATTATTTCGGTTTGTTTCCGGATATTGGAGTAAACAAGTTCTGCGTCTTGCCCCAAATAAAAACCTGCGTGGTACGTAATACTAAAACCACCCAGCTCATTTGTCGTCATTGCTGTCTCAATAATTCGCTGAACACTCGCTTCAACTTTATCTTCCTCTCTTGCATTGAGATTTACATAAAACGGTGCATGGGCAGTTATTACTTTATTTGAGCTCTTTACATCTTCTCTGCTGGTATCTGAAATACGCACTCCATGCACAAATTCAAGTTCAAGCCCATCTAAACCCATTTCATCGTGGATTTCAAACCCTTTTTTATATCCCTTATTACCTGCCTTTAAAGGCACACCCGCCGTTAAAAAATATAATTTTTCCATTACACTTATCCTGCAATATGTTTAACCCGCCAAATAAATTTATCCCCATTTACCCCTACTTAAATTCTTCTCCAATTTTTGGATTAACAATTCTTATAAAATCTTTGCTGTCACCGATGAAGAAACTTCCAAACTGCAAAACTGTCGGGACCAGCAGGCCCTTTGAAGTTGCAATAAAGAACTTGTCATCCTCAATTTTCGATACAGTTCCTGCGGGGTGTGGAATCGACAACGCATCGGAAGCAACTTCCGCCCGCATGATTTTCATCAAATTACCACGAAAAGTTGTATTTGCTATGATAAACGGATTCAGCGCCCGAACAAACCTTTCAATTTCCTCGGCTGTTTTATTATAATTTATAAATACATCCTTTTCGGATAGCCCCTTCCCCGAAATAAAATCTCCTGCCGGCTGTTTTATTCTGGGCAATTCTTGAGTTTCATAATTTTGCAAGACCTGAAGCAAAAGTTCTATCCCGAGGACATTTAATTCATTAAACAGAGTCCCCATAGTCGCCTTTGAATGGATGTGATAGGCTTTTTGGGCAATAATATCTCCTGTATCAAAACCTTCATCCATAAAATGAATTGTTACACCAGTTTCCGTCTCACCATTCATAATTACTCTTGAATAGGGATTCCCGCCTCTATATTTAGGAAGCATTGAAGGATGAACATTTATGAAACCATCCTTAGTGGCATTTAACAGAACTTTTGGAATTTTATAGTTAAAAGAACAAACAACCGCCGCATCAACATCAAGACTTTTTATTTTTTCAATCAATTGCGGTTCGTCCAACTCATCATAATCTATGTAATTTAAGCCTCTATAGATAACAAAATTTTTAAAATCATAAAACATATTATGATTTTTTTTGGGACCGAGAACACCTACAATATTAACTCCCGCCATAAGCAAACCATCCAAACCGATATACGCCATATCAGGAATTCCGACAAAAAGTATTCTCTTTTTAAAAACGGTTCTATTAAACATCTTCTAGTTAAGTATAACCTAAAACAGGGAATTGCACAAACTTGTTAAGTAAAAAATTTATACTAGTTAGTAGCCATTTCCATTGCAGACTGCAAGAGGTCTTTATTACTTTTAATCAAAGCATTAACTAATTCCATCTGAACTTTTGCCATTTGGTAATCTGCCATATTGTTTTTGAAGTCAATATTGGACTGTTCCAATAGACCCGAACGAATTTCTCCTCTCCCGACAACAGGCTTTCCCGATTCCTCTGTTTCCACAAACATACCGTCTTTAACTTCGTATAAACCGCTTGGGTTATGGAAGTTTGCTGTCGCTATTTTGTACAAAGGTACTGAGCGATTTCCTCCGTCAGCTTTACCATATATTGTCCCGTCATTTTTAATTTCATATTCGTCATATTTACCGAGGAATTTTCCGTTATTAGGATCAATCCACAATTTTATGTTTGTTGTAGGAATGCTCATTGCACCACCTTTTAAGGCAGTTTCCTCATACAAATCAGCGCTTATAGATTTGGTCCCGGCCATTATTTCACCCTTATCATTCAATATATACCCTTGAACTGTCGCACCATTTTTCGCACGATAAACCCCCTCAGAATCAAATGTGAACTCACCAAGTCTCGTGTAAGAAACATTACCCTCGGGATTTCTCAGTACGAAAAAGCCTGTACCTTCAAAAAACAAATTTTCATTTGATGTACCGGGTGTAGATTTTCCTTGACCAAAGTTCTTAACATTATGGTCCAGTACCGCACCGCCTAAAAATGTACTAAAATTAACTTTATTCTCTCTAAAACCAGGGGTATAGACATTAGTAAGGTTATCACCCAAAACGTCCATCCATTGGATTGTTGCTTTTTGAGTATTTATTGCTGTTGTATAAATATCATTCATTTTCACGACCTTTCTTTTGGTTTTCGTCCCGATTTCTATTTTGTCTTTCGCGCCTGTTCAGTTCACCATATTCAAGGTTCTGTTCATCAAACCGCTGTTTTAAAAGCGGTAAATTTTCCTTAAGATATGCTTCTGCTACCTGCGTTGACGGAAGAAAGTCGGCTGACAATTTTCCGTCTCTTGATATCTTTATAATGACAGAAATCCCATTGTCAAATTCTATTCTTACAGGCTTATTATTCTCAATCGATTTTGCAATCAAATCCGCTAATGTTTTGGATATATTTAAAGATTTGTGAACAGATTCTTTTTGCAAATCTCCCGATTTTAAGTTACCTTCCACAAGATTAACAAAGAACTCTACATCGGCTTTATTCATGATAACTTCGCCATAACTTACTATAACTTCTTTTGTAATATTTGATTTAGTATCGACTTTTTTGATACCATCTTCTCTTACAACAGTTTTTTCATTAAGACCAGCTTTATTTGCCATCGCAATATTTTCCGCCATTGTTGATAATACAGCCGCTTCCTCCGCCAAATCTTTTGCTGTACTGGAAAGTTTAGCATTGGAACTGTCTCCTTCACCATTCATAAATGATGAAAAAGGTTGACCACCAGTATTAAAACTCATATTTGAGCTCATTTGAGGTAATTTATCCTTGTTTTCAATATTAAAATCGTTATTTATCATACCTGTACCTTCAAAATCATTATCGGCAAATTTTGGTTTTTCTTTAATCTTATCCCCTGATTGGTTTAGAGAAGTAACTACACCATTCAAATCGTTCATAGCAACTGTAATATTGCTATTATTACCGGAATGTAAGCAATCCTCTGGTTTGCTATTAATTTTTTCATTGCCATTTATTTTTTCTTCCGGTGTATTTTTTGTTTCTTCATTTTTATTAGATTTTTTACTGTTTTCAAGCTCTTTTAGTTCATCGGAAAATTTTATCTCCGAAGCGGGAGCTGATTGTGATGACTTGACTTCCGAATTTTTAACTTCTTTACCGATTCCTGTTGATTGTATTTCCATTATTCCATGCCCTCTAATTCTGATTCTTCTACGATTTTTCTGATTTGTTCTTCTTCATCTTCGTCTTTTTCTCTGTGCTGTATAAAAAATCTTTGAACACCGATTTCCGAAAATTGTTTTAACTCTTTTTTCTTTTCTTCTTCTATATAATTTTCGTGTAATTTTTCTTTATGTTTTTCTAAAACTTTTACATCCTGTTCTAACTTAACAAGTTTTTGTTTTTCTTCATTCAATATATCTTCCAACCTTTGTTTTTCTGCTTTTAACGCATCTGCTTTGTCCCACAAGTGATGAAGATAATTGTCATAATATTCCATCAAACGAATATCGGCAGTTTTTTTGGCAACAATTGTCTGCTGTATTTCCGCTTCGTTTTGACGAATTCTTTCTTCCGCTTCATAGACAGCTTGCTGCGCTTTTTGAACGACTAGCATCTGTTCATCACGCTTTCTAATCCTAAAATTCAGAATTTTTTGCAATCTGTATACGAAGGGCATGATAGCTCTATTATTACATTTTTTTTATTTATAAGTACCTCTATATGAATGATTAATGACAAACTTATATTTGTCAAAAAAGCACATACTTGTAGTAAGTATGTGCTTTTTATTGAAATACATTCCAATTGTAATACTTTAATTGTGATTATCTAAGGTAAACAGCCATAAATTCCTTTTGCTCAGCTGACTTCTAAAATTGGAAATAATACCAAATTTCATTTTTTGGATTCTTAACTTTTCGCTGTCCGTTTCAGTTTGTGTTGAGTTCAAATAATTCTTATTCATAGCACCAATCGCTCCAATTTCATGTATTATTTTGTTCCTGTGTACTCTTTTCGTATGACTTTTTTGCAGCTATCAAAAATATAATCTGTTAACAATGGTGATTTAAAATCTTTATCACTTTTAATAAAACATTTTTCTCTCTGGTTCCAAGAATACAAATTATAATGTCTGTCCATGTATAATCCTGTCTCAATAGGAGATACAAAACGATTTAATAATGCAGCAATAATATCACTGGAATTGCCGCTATACCCGGAATATTTGTATCTGTGGGCAAATTCTTTTCTCATTCCAGCTAATTCTACTGCCTGTAACTCGTTATTTACAATTTTACCGTTTGGCAACAACAATTGAATTTTTATCAATTTGTCATCAAAACTATAAGTTTTTCTGAATATAAACGAATAGTTATTCTTTTTTTCATCGCGCACATAAGAACCGTCATTATTGACTGCTACTATATCTTCAGCCAGAATCCAATTGCCGTCGGATAATCTGTAGTACTTGTTTTCATTAACATTTTTACGGATATTCTTATTCATAGTTAATGCATATCTGTTACTAACATTTTTTTTCTCTAATTCGGGCATATTCTTCAACAACTGACTGATTACATAATATTTAAGTAAACTGTCTGTATCCGACGTGGAGCGATAAATTTTCATTGATTTTGTAACATCAAACAAATCTTCCTTTAGCATGCCAGCTGAATTACGCAGTTCACTCTGAATATCTGTTATAACACGTTCAGCATAATTTGTGTTAATATTTCTGTTTAAAATCTTGTAATAAACGTTTGCCATATTTACTCTCTATCTAATTAATACTTGCTATATATATATTAAGTATATATGGCATCAAAAATTGCCTAATTTGTTAAGAAATATTAAGTCATATTTTTAAATGATTTTATCTTCCGTCTATAGTGTAAAATTCAAGTGGTTACATTATGAAATTACAAATAACTGAAAGGAGAAAAAGATGTCAAACGAAACTTTGATAGCTAATGAAGCATCCATGGCAAACAATTCCGGACAAGGCAAAGGTACTATAGTACCGGAAGTTGTATCAGATAAATTCAACTGGGGTGCATTTCTATTATCTTGGATATGGGGTCTCGGAAATAAGTCATATATTACATTAACAATGCTGGCAACAGTAGTTTTGGTATTTATACCTTTTGTTAATATGCTTGCAGGAATGGCACAATTAGGTTTAGCAATATGGTTTGGTATAAAAGGAAACGAATGGGCATGGCAAAACAAAAAATTTGAGAGTATTGAGGCTTTTCATGCATATCAGAAGAAATGGGCACTTGCCGGAACAGTTCTCGCTATATTAGGAATTATATGCGCAATAGCAATCATATTTTTAGTAATGGCTGTGGCAATGAGCGGAATTTCTGCTGATTAATCCGGAGTTAATTTATGACAGAAAACTTTGATATAAATACCAAGTTTTACAGTTATGAAGGTATACTTGGCAGGCGGGATTATTGTATAAATTTAGTATACATTTCTGCCATTTCTCTTGCTCTAAATATTCCGTTTACAGTATATTGGTGGATTAAATGTTCTTCAATGGAAGATATATTTAGATACAATGTCATTTTTATGAACGCACCAATATTGCTAAAATTGATATCATTGCTCGGCACAGCAGCGGTAATAACGCTATTAATACCGACTATACATAGGCGTATCAGAGATATTTGTGCGGAAACTAATATTTATTGGACAACGATTTGTACAATATTTTTTGGATTGACAAATTTTTGGTTTATGCTCCCGTTTACAACGTATATGGCTGTTTTTTGTGTTGCAAGCATTGTAGGGTTGTATCTACTTTTTATGCCCGGAAAAATTACCTCAAGATTACCCTATGACTATACCAAAGACTTTAACTGGGGTGCATTTCTAGGAACATGGATGTGGGGACTCTACAATCGGTCTTATATAACCTTGTTCATGTGGGCAGCAAGTGCAACACCTTTAAGCGGATTATTCCAGATATACTGTGGACTTAAAGGAAATGAATGGGCTTATAAAGGTAAAAAATGGAATGATGTAAAAGCATTTAATAAATCCCAAAAAAGGCAGACAATATTTTTTGTATGTTTAAATTTCCTTATTATTCCCGCTTTATTCATATTGCCGTTAATAATAATTATGGCTCTCATTGTTGCATTTGGCGGAGATTGCCAGAATAGCGCTTCTGTTGATAGGGTTACTCCTCCTCCTGCAATTGAGCAGAAGGTAGAAAACAAATCTACTTCAACCGATAAAATTGAATTGAGCGGCATTTATAAATCAATGGCAAATATATATTTTGATTCATATGAATTAACTGAAAATGAATATAGATTCTATGTATCAGAAAAAGATTGGGAGTCATATACAATATTCGAAAAACTTGATTTAATGAGTACTGCCAATAAAATCATTAAAGGGTGCAGGTATAAAAACGGATGCGGTTATCGGACTAATTCTGATGCAATTGAAAAGATAAAATTATATTCTACCGAGAAACATCAGCTTCTTGGAGAATTTAATAAGGATATAGACTTTGATAATGCTTCTGCAAAAGATATATTCAAGAATATGTTCAAGATATTTAAATTCTATGAAATAGAAAAATAAATATTCTTGAACGATAATTCCTAAAATAAAAGCCGACGGAAATAAATCCATCGGCTTTTTTAAACTAAGAATAAATCTTACTTGCTAAGCATAGCCTTGAAAGATTTACCAGCTGAAAATGCAGGAACATTCTTAGCAGCAATCTTGATAGCCTTGCCAGTTTGTGGGTTACGGCCATTTCTAGCAGCTCTGTGTTTTGAAGAGAAAGTACCAAAACCAACCAAAGTTACTTTGTGTCCTTTCTTAACAGATGTTTGAATTGAATCAAGTGTTGCTGACAAAATTAAAGATGCATCTTTTTTAGATACTTTTGTCTTCTTTGAAATTTCTGCAATTAATTCTTCTTTGTTCATAATAAAATCCCCTTTCTTATTACAAATACTATTATATACATATTTCACAGAATTGCAATGCCTAAAATTAAATAAAATTAGAAATTTTAACAATAATAACAAAATGTTTTTGTTAATTAACGAAAATTCATGTCAGCAAAAAACAGTAATAACAGTAATTACAACGTGATATGGTTCTCCGGCTAATATTCCTAATTAGAGCATGCTTTTTGCATGTAATTTCACCTTGCTTTAATAATTTGAATCTGCGGAAAAATTAAATTTTCCCTGTAAACTCTTGGATACAATTTTGAATAAAATCATGTGCTATCCTTTACCCAGACCGGATTTCGTACACTTTGAATCCAATTTAAAAACGTTGAAAAACGTTATTTTTTCAAACTTTTTCTGCATACTCAAATTGTAACGAATTGTAACAATTTCCGGTTTAACGCTAAAGTTTTTGGAAAAAATGCCGATATACATACCAAGAAAAGGGATAAACAAAAGGTATCGAAAAATGGGCATTAATATTCCAGAAACAAGTTATAGCTTTGAAAACAGGGAAAATCTCAGAAATACTGCCAGAGATATTTTGAATAAACAAAATGGTTCAATAGATGTCATTCAAAATATAGCAAGTAAAACCATCTTTGGTGCTGACAGTACGGTATACTCCAATGCACAATTGGCCATTTTAAAGGCTTCTTCGCAAATTACACTCAATGGAACATTAAAAGAAACTTTGAAATATTTAAAAAATAACCCGGTAAAAAAAGCAAACAAAGAAGTTGTATTAGGGGAACTTTGGAGAATTTTTACAGAAAATGCGAAAAATGAATACAATGAATTTGTAGATTTGGAAATTGATTATTCGGTAGAAAATATTTTTGCGGCAGCATAATTTATTTCATGGATATTTTCACTACAACTTTTTTAACTATGTTTGGAGAAGATATACATATTGAAGGTTTATGCGCATCATTTGGAAAAAGTACTAAAAAATCCCCTTCTCGAAGTTTTTGCCAAGTATCCTCTTTTTTGCAATCAAAGAATTCTATATCATTAGAATCATTGTATGCAGTACATGTTTTACAATCAGATTTATCACAAACCCCTATTAATTCTTCACCCTTAATCATATATTGAATATCAATATATTTCCTGTGAGCTTCGTACTTAGATTCTGTCTTTGTTTGGTATTCTTGGACATTGGCATAAATCTTATCGCCGTCAATGTAGTATTTATTTGGTTTTGCCGATTTTAAATCTGTAGATTTTAACCATTCAAACCCGAGTTTCAGTTTGTCTGATATATTGTAATATATTTCTGCATTTTTTAAACAGTCTTTTATCATACGCAAAATCTCCTTGCATAAATTATATCTTATTAAACAAGGAGAAATCAATAATTAAAGCAATATTGCCAGCAAAATTATATCAGTATTTAACTTAAAGTCGAATGTGTAGAATTATGCTTTACCGGACTTTCCGGATTTGCCCTTACCTTTTTTATCATTTTCATCATCATTATCGTTGTCAATGTGACTGAGGGGTGTTTCATCAGGAAGTGCTGTCGCAACAGGAACATCAATGTCATCCGGAACTACAGATTCAAGATTGTCAACCAATTCAACATACGCCTCATAATTATCTACTCCCGCACTATAAAGTTCCTCTGTCGCTTCATTCATGTCTTGTGTTTGAGATCTCATGGCGACTTCTGCACCTGCTTGATCGGACATTTGTTTCTGTTCACTGGCTGCTTTCCCATCTAAGACGGCTGCACCTGCACATGCCACTGCAGCTGCTCCATACAGTAGCGCCATCCACCATGCTATACCGGAAGATGCTGCCAATGTGGCACCTCTCACAGCATCAACTCCCGCAGCTCCTGCACTTACTGTTTGTGAATACGATTCGACTTTAGTCATTGTTTCTGTAGCGGAGTCAAAACTTTCTGCATAGTCTGTTACACCTCTAACATTTCCGGTGGTTTCAGCTATTTCATCAAATCCTGCTTGATATGTTGACATGTTTTCACTTACTTCTTTAACAGTATCAGTTGTATTTCTTTGAGTTGTGGTTATTTCTTTGTTAATTGCTGTCATATATTGTATGCATTCGTCATATAGTTTTAATTCATCCTTATTAAATTTATGACCAGCAGTTTTTGCTGCCTCTAAATATTTAAGCGTTTCTGCATAAAAATCATACATCGTTTTTTGTTCACCCATGTATGTGTTAGCATCGTCGTTGACAACGTATGCTTCATCTGCTGAGGTCTGAAGTTCATCATCCATTGATACCAGATTGTTTTGTGCTTCCATAGTTGCAGATTGCTGATTTCCCATTTCTTCGCCGAGAGCGTTAACGGCTTTGGAGGCTTCTTCATTAGGTTTATCAATCAAATATGCCGCTGCATTTGCGACGTCAAGAGCTGCTGATATAAAAAAGAATGTTTCTCCGGCGAGTTTTGAACCTGCTTGTTCAGCACCTTTTTCTGCGGCTTTTCCTGTCGCTTTACCAGTAACATTACCGACAAACGAACCTGTGTTTACTGCTGCAACCGTTCCGGTATATGCTGCTACTGCACCATCAGTTACACATCTTGTAATTTGTCCGGCTTTTTGTCCTGCCGATGCTTTATAGCCTGTTAAATCCCTGCCTTGTTCTTTTCCCTCATCTACTGCATTATTCCAATCTTCCTGTTCATATTCGAAATTATACACATTTTCATCCATTACACTGGATTGCTGCCATTGTGGTATCAAAGTTTCCCACGCAGCTTCAATTCTACCCATATCAAAGTCAGAAATTTTAAGAGAATTATCATCCTTATGGTAATTCAGCCACAATGCTTTTGCATAATTTGGCTGTATTAATGCCTTTTCAATATCTAAATTTTGGATTTTTATATCAGACATGGTTCCTCCGGATTTTCCTGCTTAATATATCGTCATTTTTTACTAAAACTTTAGTAATATAGGTAAAATCGTTACATTTTTTTACAATTCAGACATATATAAAGAGCTCATCAATTCTGGAAAAATTATGGAAAAATAATAATCTTATTCTTTTAATCAAAAAATTATGATATCCTTATTTATATGAAAAAGTTTTTGCTTTTAATTTTTGCCCTGTTTTTCGCTTTGCAAATAAGTTTCGCTTCAGAGTCTTTCAATTCGCCTGATGAAGTAACCCTCGAAATGGAAACGATTCACAATGAATTGGAAACGCTTGGTATTGAAACAGCACCTGAAAATATTGAAATTCAGCAAGAAAAAACTTTGAGAGAAAAATTACAGGATATTTATAATTTGCAAATAACAGAAACTGACACAAATAATTTTTTACTCACGGATATTTTAACAAAACATTTTGAAAATAATCGTGTTATAGAAAGCATACACCCTTTTGCAGGATATAACGGCAGTCTGATTTTTAATTTTAATGAGCCTGACACATTCAAAACCAACTATGGTTTCAATGCACTAAATGCCGGTTTTGACGGAAAATTTAAAGACGGAAATTCCGATTTTAGGATTTTATTTTCGCTTTCACCGCTCTCAAGCAGAAATATGCTGAGAAATGCTTTCTCAGATGTATATGTTGGGACAAACAGAATTCCTAACCACAGAATTCAAGTAGGGTATCAACGTCCGGGAAACGGTATTGAAAGCAAAATAAGTGCTTATCAAATTCCGTTCACTTATCGTTCGCAAATTTCAAGAAATTTTGGCACCGTTAGAAAAGTCGGAGCAAGAATGATTGGTGATTATAGCCTTGTGGACTATGATATCGGCATCTATAATTCCGATACATATTTTAAATCATACTTTTCCGGAATGGAATTTGACGGGTGGTTAAACTTCAAACCTCTCGGTAAAATCAAGCAGAAAGATAAATACGGGAAGCTAAAGCTCGGGGGTGGTATTCAACATGGCCATAAAGATATAAACTATACAGTAACTGGTTTATATGCGAGCTACGAATACAAAAAATTTCTGGCTAATATAGAATGGGCAAATGCGAACGGTTATAACGGATTTTCCGGGCGTGTCAGCGACAAACATGCCGGCGGATTCTATACAACATTGAAATACAAAATCACCCCCAAGCTGGAAATTCTTGCACGCTACGATGAATTTGACCCTGACAAAAAATTTAAACATAACAATAAAAGAGAATATTCAGCAGGAATAAATTATTATATCAAAGGTCCTGGATTAAGATTAATTTTGAACTATGTCTTTTGTCAAAATGATTCGACAAAAGACTCACATAAAATTATTCTTGGAACACAAATATTACTTTAGGGTATCCGATTTAGTCCTATACAAAGTTTCAAACGAAAGATTCAACGCTTCCAATATTGCAATAATAGTGGTAAGTGTTGGATTAACTTCTGCTCGTTCTATTCGTCCAATATAATTCCCGTCCATGGATATTTTGTTCCCCAGACCTTCCTGTGATAATCCAAGCCTGTTTCGCTCTGCACACAGATTACGGCCAAATTCTTTTATTTTTGCTATATCTCTCATATATGTATAATGGCATGTTGACAAAATTATTCCCAGAATATTAATATTGTATTATAATATATATATGTATGTAAAAAGATAATATAAGTTATTTAATAGGTGATATATGCACAATGCTTCTAATTTGGTTAGCAAAACAATCAAAAATACATACATTAATGTTGCAAAAGCTGAAGTATCTATAGATCTTATAGAAAAATGTTTAAAAAGTATATCTTTGTACCATGATAAAGATATAAACAATCTGATTAATGAAAAAATTAAGACAAATTTTTTTAGTATAAAAACTCTATCTGAAGAGGCGATGTTATGAACGATTTAGCTCACATAGTGTTAAATCAAATAGATCTTCTCGAGAAAAATTTTGCAAGTTCCATGATTTCATTGGAAAACTGCCTTGAAGTTTTACATTATATTAGTACAAATGCTGATTATAAAAGAAAATATTCAGCTGATGAAATAAAAGAAATGAATGTTGATAAAACAAGACTTCGGGAAATTCTTAATTTAACCCGAAAAACACATACTAATCTAAAGCTTTTACTGGAAGCTCTGAATAAGAAGTTAAAAATTAAATTTTACCTTTAACTCTAAAACAAATATATTAAAACTCTTCGATACTTTACATTTTAGCTGTTTTTTAATACTATATAAAGAGAGATTGTTTAGGGGTGAATTTAAGGGTAAATAAGATGGTTGATAATAAATATAAACGTGTATTACTAAAAATAAGCGGCGAAGCTCTACTCGGGGATCAGCAGTTCGGAATTGACCCGAAACCTGTTGAAATGATTGCAGATGAAATCCGCTCTATATACGAAAGAGGTGTAGAAATTGCTGTGGTAGTAGGAGGGGGGAATATTTTCCGCGGCATGAAAAACAGTGCAAGACTTGGCATGGATCAAGCATCCGGTGATTATGTCGGAATGCTTGCGACAGTCATGAATGCTGTATGCCTGCAATGTGCATTAAAAAAGATTGAGGTTGAATGCAGAGTCATGACGGCTATTGCTATGAACCAAATCGCTGAACCTTACTACAGACACAGAGCGATAAGACACCTTGAGAAAGGACGTGTAGTAATATTCGCAGCCGGCACCGGAAATCCTTTCTTTACAACAGATACCGCTTCTGCACTTAGAGCTTCAGAGATTAATGCAGAAGTTATGTTAATGGCTAAAAACGGTGTGGACGGAGTTTATGATGACGATCCGAGAACAAATCCGAATGCCAAACTTTTAAGCAAAATTTCTTACGCAGACATCATTAAAAAAGATTTAAAAGTTATGGATACGTCTGCTTGTGCTTTATGTAAACAAAACGATATACCAATTATCGTATTTGATTTTAAGGCACAGGGGAGTCTTGTAAACATTATGAACGGAAAAGATGTAGGTACGTATATTAGTTAAAATTATATAAAGGAGAATGTTATGTCAGAAGCAGTTGAAGAAATGTTTTTGTTCGGAGAGGAAAAGATGGAAAAAGCCATTACACAGATGAAGAGAGAATTTGCATCTGTTCGCACGGGGAGAGCTAATCCAGGTATATTGGATAAAGTTATCGTAGAATACTATGGTGCACCAACTCCTATCAGACAGATGGCGCAGGTGACTGTTTCGGAAGGAACAACTCTTGTAATTACTCCGTTTGATAAAAGTATTATTAAAGAACTGGAGAAAGCTATTATCAAAGCAGAGCTGGGCGTTGCTCCTAACAACGACGGTTCTTGTGTAAGGCTTAATTTCCCTCCTTTAACAGAAGAAAGGAGACGAGAAACTGCAAAAGATGTTAAAAAATTTGGTGAAGATGCAAAAATTGTTGTCAGAAATGCCAGACGTGATATGGTTGATGATTTGAAAAAAATAGAAAAAGATGAAAATCTTCCTGAAGATATGGTAAAAGATAATCAGGACAAGATACAAAAACTTACGGACAAATATGTAGGCATCATTGATTCTTTGGTTTCCGAAAAAGAAAAAGAGGTTATGACTGTATAATGAACAAAAGGTTTATAACAGGATTAATTGTAGGAATATCATCACTTTATGCTGTTTTGGCCGGAGGAATATGGCTTGCAATAGCATTGGGTATACTTGTTGTCCTTCTGTCGAGAGAGTATACGGAAATACTTAAGCATAAAGGATTCTTGCCGAGTTTTAAAATACTTGTTATATCATCTCTTTTGTTTGGCTTTGTTGTGTATAACAAACAGTTTAATCTTATACCGTTTGTTTTGATAATTACGGTCTTTGCTTCAATGATGTGGGTACTTTTTAGAGGTAAACAACCTTATATTGCAAATGTAGCGACTACGATTTTTGGTTCTATATATTGCGGGTGGCTTCCATTTCACCTTTTAATGCTCAGACACGTCGGGGAAACGTCTTCTAACCTTGCCATACCGTACCCTATTGGTGCGGGATTTTGTGCACTTATGCTATTTTCCGTTGCCGTAACTGATATATTTTGCTATTTTGTTGGTTGTAAATTCGGTAAACATAAACTGGCACCGGTTATAAGTCCAAATAAGACAATTGAAGGCTCCATCGGCGGGTCAATAATGTGTCTTTTATTTGCGCTGATAATAGGATTACCGCTTGGACTTCCTTGGCATCACGCAGTTATTTTGGGAATCTTAATTGCAATATTTGCTCAAATAGGCGATTTATGCGAATCAATGATTAAACGTGATGCGGGGGTAAAAGATTCCAGTAATATACTTCCTGGGCACGGAGGTATTATGGATAGGGTAGACAGCTATTTGCTGACTTTTGTCGTTGTGTATTATTATGCACAATATTTCGTTCTCTCAAATATTTTTGTTGATGTATTCAGAGGTTTATCTTAATGCTTGAAGAATTTTTTTTTGAAGAAGCGGATAAAAAACTTGTAACATTAGCACTTACACACCCTTCATATACAAAAGAAAATGGTGAAATAGAATCGCTTGAGAATTATGAACGGCTGGAATTTTTCGGAGATTCGGTTTTAAAACTTTTCACTTCAAAACTTTTATATGAATCTTACCCAAATTATCCGGAGGGAAAGTTATCAAAAATTCGTTCCATTTTGGTATCGGACTTTACTCTTTCAAAAATTGCATTTGAAATAGGTTTGGACAAAATAATAATACTCGGTCATGCAGAAGAAAAACAGGGTGGCAGAATTAGGGAATCCAATCTGGCATGTTCTTTGGAAGCAATTTTAGGAGCATATTATTTAAGCGGAAAAGAAACCGCTGTGGAAAAATTTTTAGAACACTATTTAATGCCATTTGCCTCAGATATTGATGAACATTTTGAAAAATATAATGCGAAAGATGTCTTGCAACAATACACTCAAGGTGTTAATAAGACTCTTCCCATATATGAAACTGTATCTGTAAAGGGACCGGCGCATAAACCGATTTTTAAAATCCAAGTATCATGGAATGGAGAAGTTATAGCGACTTGTGAAGGCTCTTCAAAAAAAGAAGCGCAGCAGGAGTGTGCTTACGAGGCTTGCAAAAAGCTCGGGATTATATAGATATTGATAAAAGGATGTGCAATGAAATGGCGGAAATGCATCTGCGTTTCCGCCATTTCTATAATTATTTTAAAACTACTGTTCAAGAATATAATTCAATAATGTTCTGACACCTGCGCCGGTTCCGCCTGCAATCAATTCTTTTTGCGGTTTTTCTAAAAACGCTGTTCCTGCTATATCAATGTGTGCCCATTTTACGTCTTTTACGAATTTCTGCAAGAATACACCTGCAGAAGATGCGCCGCCCCAGCGATTTCCTGAATTCTTCATATCAGCGACTTCGCTCTTTAATCCATCAAAATATTCTTCCCATAAAGGAAGCTGCCAGAATCTTTCACCGCTTCTTTCAGCTGTTGAAATCAGATTCCTTATAAGCTCTTCATCATTACCCATAATTCCTGCGGCTTGAGTTCCCAAAGCCACCATACAAGCGCCTGTTAGGGTTGCCATATCTATAACTTCATCGACCCCAAGTTCGCAAGCGTAGCAAAGTGCATCTGCAAGAGTTAAACGTCCTTCTGCATCAGTGTTATCAACTTCGATTGTTTTTCCGTTTTTTGCGGTCAAAATATCTCCCGGCTTGTATGCTTTTCCACCGGGCATATTTTCGCAAGCTGCAATTATACCGTGAACTTCTACTTGCGGATGGAATTCTTTGATTACACTCATTATGCCCAAAACTGCAGCAGCGCCTGACATATCATCTTTCATAGTCGCCATTGAGGATGCAGGTTTTATATCCAGTCCACCCGAATCAAAGCAAATACCTTTACCTATAATAGCAATTCGTTTTTTAGGGTTATCAACCTGATATTTCATATGTATAAATTTAGGCTCATGAATGCTTGCTCTTCCTACCGCAAGAAAAGCGCCCATTCCCATTTTTTCACATTCTTCTTTATCATATATTTTTGTTTCCAAACCTAAATCGCAAGCGATTGCAGCAAGTTCCTCGGGTGTCGCAAATTGTGCCGGTTCGTTGGAAAGATTTCTTGCAAACGACATAGCTGTAGCTATTATTTCAGCTTTGTTTACAAGAGCCGGATTTGCTTGAACATATACCTCTTTTACACCGTTATCTTTTTTCTCTGATTTATATTTGTCAAATTTATAATCTGCAATCAAAGCACCCATTGTAAATTGTTCGGAGTAATCAAATTCTATTCCGTCCAGAGAGAATGCGACTTTTTTAGCCTCCATTTGCATAGCTTTTTTAATAGCTTTTGCGACAGCTTCTCTTAGCTTATTCGGGTTAAATTCTTCTTTTTTACCAAGTCCCAATATAAGAACTTTTCTATATGGTTCTTTTCCGTAAGTAGGAAGAAGATACGTTTCTCCAAACTTTCCCTTAAATCCGTCTTCATCAATTGCATATTGATTTGCCAAATCGTTTGACGTTTGACATTCTTCAAACATATTAATAACAAGAATATCTGACTCAATATTTTTTGTATTTTCAACAACTCTAATTTCCATACATAAAACTCCTTTCTTATATGATTATTTTATATAAAACTTGACAAATATTAAATACGCTGATTATATTATTAGCAAAAATTTTCATTTACGCTTTTTATATTATGTATGAACATACAAATTAATCCTATAAATTTTTCTTGCAAAACAACTCCAACACATATGAAGCCAAAATCACCGGCTAAAGCTTGGATTCATAGATTGTTTAATTCAAAAGATACATTTACACGAACAAATTTTGATATTAACAAGGATTTAAAAAAAGTACGATTAAAAGAAAAAATAAACGAAGGGCGCACATCAGAGGTATATAAAACGAATTTCAGCGGATATGTTGTCCGCATTATACGAGGCATGTATTTTGAACCGAAAGTATTAACTCCCATTAATGATCCAAACGGTTTAACAATAGCCGAAGATGAGTATGGTTTTATAAAACTCATGAAACATATAAAAGGAGAACCATTATACAATAAGGGTTGGATTATAGACCATGAAATGCCCGTCAAACAATATATGAATACCTTTGAAAAAATAATCAATTTGCCAAACAAAACTTTTGCACAATATATCCAAAATGTCATAAATATCCGCAAAAACGGATACGATATTGATGAAATTAATCCCAATAATTTTTTACTTGACGGAGATAGAATAAGGATTGTCGATTTAGAAAAAAATCCGAACACAAAACCACAGATACTGCTTAGAGACTTTAACCCTTTTGTTAACAAATATCATTTGGTACTTCTGTTAAGAAAAATGACACTCGAAGATATTTATGCATTTTCTGAAAAAATAAAATACTTTTACAACAAAATTATAAATGTTGCACAACAAGAAGGTTATAACTTAAATATAGAAGAACTTTGTGATGACAGTTATGCGAAAAGAGAACATCTTATCAATTATCTGTATTACAAAAACTGGGATATGATAAAAAGATTAATCAAAATGTAATAAAAATATTTGACAATGATATCTGTTTAAGTTACTATAGTTCGTGCCGGAAAGGTAAATAGTTTTTGCACATTTACTTTGACGGATTGACAAAAAGGGCGTTTAGCTCAGTTGGTAGAGCGTCTCCCTTACAAGGAGAGGGTCGAGAGTTCGAGTCTCCCAACGCCCACCATTTAAGAGGGTTTCAAACCCTCTTTTTTAATGCTTAATGTCCATGTCCATTCTGTGTCCACTTGAAAGATTTATCATTATTGTTTGTTGTCATTTGATTGTCATTTGTTTGTCGATTGCATGTCATTTGATTGTCATTCATTGTGTCGTTTTTTTGATAATCATCATATTTATTTAGCCAGTCTTTTGAGTAAATTTTAAAAGTGCTGTTCAAAGTTTTGAACTGACCATTGTTATAATCTGGATTTAAAGTTTATTGCGAATTGTGCTATGTCTTTTAAACTTAAAAAATATGTAATATACAATTTTACGTTATGAAATGTAAACATTTGTTAATATATAAAGTGTAAATTGTACAAATTTTTTATTTTTGGTTTTTTGTAGTATTATGTATAACGTTGTTAAAAATAATTTTATAAAGGAGGCACATGAATTGGCAGTAATATCATCTTCTATAGAAGCTCTTGAGGAGCAGCACTTGGACAGAGTTAACCTTGGACAGCATGTCCTCGCAGAGTTTTTTGAATGTGATTCTAATATACTCAACAATATTGATAAAGTTGAAAAGTTCATGGTAGATGCAGCGCTGGAATGCGGTGCTACAATAGTTCAAAAATGTTTTCATATGTTTAACCCCTATGGCGTAAGCGGTGTGGTAATTATATCGGAGAGCCATTTAGCTATTCATACATGGCCTGAATTGGGTTACGCAGCGGTAGATTTGTTTACTTGTGGTACAAAATGTGATCCTAAAGTGGCGTATGAGTTTTTAAAGAAAATGTTTAATTCAAAAAAGGCTTCTTTTACCGAATTAAAGAGAGGTATTATAGATAGAGAGACTCTAAAGCTTGCAGAACAGCCGTTTGAGGTTGCAGAGCAGTTTGAAGAATAAGTTTCACAAAAAGAGGCGGGCTTGCCAATTGGCAAGCCCGCCTCTTTTTATTTCTTAAATATTACTTTCGCAACCAATTTTCATTATGCCGGGCATCTTCCCCTTTTCTCTTATTTGTCGTTCAAATTCATTTATATCAACATTTATCGCTTCGAATGTATTATAATGCATAGGTATTACAACTGAAACATTGAGCCACTCTGATGCCTTGACTGCATTTTCAATATCCATTGTATAAGTTCCGCCGATAGGAAGCATTGCAATATCCGGTTGATATATTTCCCCGATTACTTTCATTTCCGAATTTAAAGCTGTGTCTCCTGCATGGTATAATGTTTTACCTTCTATATCAAAAATGAAACCGCAAGGTGAACCTCCGTAAGCACCATTGTCAAAAGAACTTGAATGAAATGCCGGAACTGCAATAACTCTTCCCCAAGAATAATCAATCCAGGCACCTAAACCGATACCGTTTGTTTTTGCTCCGTGTCTTGCGCAGTAATTTGCAAGTTCAAAAATCGCAGTAATTTTTGCGCCTGTTGCCTTTGATATTTCAATTGCATTTCCAAGGTGGTCGCTGTGCGCATGTGTTACAAAAATATCCGTTACCTCTGAATAATTATAGTTTGGTGAATTAACTAAAAACGGATCGATTAAGATTTTACCATTTTGTGTTTGAATTTCAAATGCGCTATGTCCAAGATAAGTCAGTTTCATTATTATATTTCTCCATTAATTTACGTAATCTTTTATATTCTTTACCCCATTTTTGCATTGCATCTATTACAGGACGAAGAGTATAACCTATGTCAGTAAGATAATATTCCGCTATTTTTGATTTATCATCATTTTCTCTTACAACAAGACCGTCCATTTCCATTTCTTTGAGACATCTTGTTAAAACTTTTGAAGTACATCCAAGTTTCTTTTTTAATTCACAGAACCTGTGTTCTTTTAAAAGGAGTTCTTTTATTATTAAAAGTTTCCATTTTGCGCCGACCAGTTGGAGCAACACTCCGACAGAATTACTCGCCAGCTCTTTATAATTCATTTTAATGATCCTCTTTATTCTTTTCTGCAAAGTTCCAGAGTTCAGTTAACTTATCCTTAACTCCGTATCTGCCAAACCATTTTTGTACAATTCGTTCTTCGTAACCAAGACCGCCATTCAGCTTATTAAAACCGTTAAGCGTAAAAACAGCTTCCGATATGGAAATCCTTATTACAACATGCGGGGTTTGATTTCTCGTAGGATCCATCCAAATTTTGATATTATTATATTTTGCAGCATTCATTGTCTTAACATTATGTGCATCGGACTGTTCCTGCATAATAAAGCTCTTGAGGCTGTCTTCCATATCTTTAAACGTTGCCATTTTATCTACCCTTAAATATCTGATTATTTTAGTATACCACATTATAGATTTTGTGTATAATGATAGTTAGAGTTTAAGGAGATAGTTAATGCTTGTTGTAATGAATGCGAGTGCTGATGAAGCACAGATAGCAAATGTCGTTAAGTCTATTGAAGCAAAAGGATTTGAAGCCAGAGTATCTAAAGGTGAACTAAAAATAGTAATTTCTGCGATAGGAAGCAAGCTCACAGATAAACGTGATTTCGAACTTTTACCGGGAGTTACGGAAGTAATACAACTAACGACAAATTACAAGCTGACAACGAGAGCTTTTAAAAGTGAAGATACAATTGTAGAGGTCAATGGTGTTAAATTCGGAGGAAAGCATGCCGGACTAATTGCAGGCCCTTGTGCTGTTGAATCGTATGAACAGGTCGACGAAACCGTTAAGGAATTATTGAAATATAACGTTAAAGTTATTCGCGGCGGTGCATTTAAACCAAGAACAAGTCCGTATGCGTTTCAAGGCATTGGAGAGGAAGGTTTAAAAATTTTAAGAAGTGTCGCCGATAATTATGGATTGGCTGTTGCAACTGAAATTATTGATATTTCGCAGATTGATATGTTTATGAAATATGTTGATATATTTCAAGTCGGTGCAAGAAACATGCAGAATTTTAATCTGCTCAAAGAACTTGGGACAATACATAAACCGGTAATTTTAAAACGTGGACTTTCTTCAACATACGAAGAATGGCTTCAATCTGCTGAATATATTATGGCAGGCGGGAACGGGCAAATAATCCTTTGCGAAAGAGGAATAAGAACTTTTGAAACATATACAAGAAACACGCTTGATTTAGCAGCGATTCCTGTAATAAAGAAACTCAGTCATTTACCGGTTATAGTTGACCCTTCGCATGGTACGGGATTAAGAGATAAAGTGGAGCCTATGTCAAGAGCGGCTATTGCTGCAGGCTGCGACGGACTTATTATTGAAGTCCATTATAATCCGGATTGTGCCTTGTGTGATGGAGCACAGTCATTATATCCGGAACAATATGGTCAGCTTTATCAAGAAATCAAGCAAATAGCACCTATAGTTGGTAAAGAAATTATATAATTAATTTGTTTCGGAGATGATTGCATGAACTGTCTGGAGGAAAAGCTGTCAGAGACTCTGCTTGAGCTAAAAAACAATTACAATATGATGGCAATAAAAGCTGAATTTGGAGAAGAAGGTTCGAGCGTTGAAGAAATTTTTTACCTTAAAGATCTTTTAAATACGTTTAATATTGATTTAACTGTCAAAATAGGCGGTTGTGAAGCGTTAAATGATATGCGTATTACAAGTACTATTGGAGCATGTTCAATTGTTGCGCCAATGGTAGAATCCGCTTATGCATTGAAAAAATTTATAAAATTGATGAAAATAGCTTATTCTGATAGTGCCTTTGAGGCTTTAAAATTATTTGTAAATATCGAGACTATAACCGGTTACACAAATCTTGATGAGATTTTGTCGTCGGAAGAGGCTAAGAAATTAAACGGCATAGTTTTCGGGAGGAGCGATATGGCATATTCCCTCGGATGGAATTGTTCTTATGTAAATTCTGATAAACTTTTGAAAATAGCGAGTGATCTTTCTCAAAAAACAATAGATTATAAAAAAGATTTAATAATTGGGGGTGCTGTTTCAAAAGCTTCAATTAAATTTTTAAAAACAATTTCTTTGCAAAATTTGTCTGGATTTGAAACAAGAAAAGTCATTTTTGATGCAGCTCTTCTGGAAAATTCCAATTTGGAATCAGGATTAAGAAAAGCTCTTGAATTTGAATTATTATGGTTGAAGAATAAAGAAATTTTGAACAAACATTTATCTGATGTGGACAAGCATAGATTGCAAATTTTGGAGAGCAGGTATAACGAGTTGAAATAGCTTTAAATATTTTAAGTTCATGAATGCTAATGTCTTTTTAATATACTTACCTCACTTTTATGAGCCTAATGCAAACATTACACGTTCCTCACATCCTTATATTGACTCCTAACTTGTTTTTTTTATTAAAAAATAGTACAATGGTCTGGTTAAAAGAGATTAGAGAGGTTTTGAATATATGAAATTGTATATGCAGGTTATGATTGCGCTCGGGTTGGGGTTAAAAAGAAACTGGCATATTTTTGCAGGACTGATTTTAGGTATATTTGCTGGAGTTTGGCTTCACACAAACCAAAATCCGATAATAATGAATGCATTAACGTTTATTGGGCAATTATTTATCAGACTTATACAAATGGTTGTAATTCCGTTGGTTATATCTGCAATTGTCATAGGTATTACCAGTATCGGGGATAGTAAACAGCTAGGTAAACTGGGCACCAAAATGATATGCTACTATGCAATAATTACAACTATTGCAGTTGCATTGGGTGCAGGTCTTGCGCTTTTGATTAAACCGGGCTTAGGTGCAGCAGCATATATTAATTCTGATGTAGCAACAGGTATTCAAGCTCAGGTTGCTGCAACTATTGAATCTCAAAAAGGAAATCTTTTAAATCTTATTTTAGGGTTTGTACCTAAAAATCCGCTTGCAGCAGTTGCAAGCGGCGAGATGGTTCCAATAATTGTTTTTGCCGTAATGTTTTCTGTTGCCTTGGCAAGAGTCGGTGAAATTAACAGACCATTTGTAAGTTTCTTTGAATCAATATTTGCTGCAACAATGAAAATAACTGATTGGATAATGTGTTTTGCAGCTCCAGGTGTTTTTGCTTTAACTGCCATAGCTGTCTCAGCTTTTGGTATTGATATATTTATGGCGATATCGAAATATTTGGGTGTTTTGGCTTTAGGTTTTGGTATTCAGTTATTTGTTGTTTATCCTGTATTTTTAAGAATATTTTCAAAAGTTCCGGTATGGATGCTTTATGCTGCTATAGCAGAAGCTATGATGGTTGCTTTTGGAACAGCCAGTTCTTCTGCAACGCTTCCTTTGACAATTGCGTGCTGTGAAAAAAGAGGTATTTCGCATAAAGTTACAAGTTTTGTAATACCATTGGGTGCAACCTTGAATATGGATGGAACAGCTTTGCTACAGGTAGTTGCAGTTATATTTCTTGCTCAGGCTTATGGTATAGCGTTAACGCCTTTAATCATCGTTCAAGTTGCCTTGTTAGCTATTGTTGCATCAAGTACTTCTGCGGGTATCCCCGGTGCAGGTTTGATTACAATAGCACTGGTGCTTAACGGTTTGGGATTGAGTCCTGAACAGCTTGTTGCAGGTTTTGCATTCTTGTTTACAATCGAAAGAATAACAGATATGATGAGAACGCTTGTTAATGTTACGTCTGACGCAGTTGTAGCAGCTGCTATTGCCGATAATGAAAATGAAATAAATTACGATTTGTTGAACAACCCTGAAAGCTACAATGATGTAATTGAGTAGTTAAGTGCATCAAATACGTCAAAATATCTAAAAAGACAAAAATCTTTTGTCTTTTGTGTTATCCTTATTATATGACGAGTGTTAGAAAAATCGGGTTTTGGGGATATCCTGAACCTTCAATAGTTAATGGTATAAAAGCTAAGTATCACAATGCAGAATGGATTGATTTGGATGTTGATTTTAATTATCCTAAAACCAATATTTTGCCGGATTCGTACTGCAAAATTATACACAATATAATTGACAATACTTGCTATTTAAAACCTGACCTGATTGTAGCCCCAATAGGTAAAGATAAATGTGACAGCGGTTGGTTTGCATCAAAAATTCTTGAAGACTTGGGGTTTGATGTAATAACAACAATTTTTGAGAATTTGGAACCAAAGCGGAATATTAAAATTTGTACAAGCAATTTGCCGTTACATGAAAAAGTTCAATTGATAACTGCAGGAATTATAAATCCGGAAATATATAAAAGAGATTATGAACAAGTTAACAGGCAAACCGTATTTACCCCCGGTTTTTGGGGCGTGCCTCCGAACGATTTGGAAATATTAAAGTTATTTCCTCCAACAACGCAGGTATACGGCTGGATTAGGTGTGTTGAAGCAGGAACTCCTGCTGACTTAGATTTAGAAATGTTTGTTGATGAAAATATTCCGACGGTATTTTATTCACAGGCATTTTGCTCAAAGGCGCAACTGGCTAAATATTTGGCAGACAAATACAATGGTCTATACGTTGATATTGATGACTATGCATCAAATTCAGTCCGAGCAAAAATTGAAGCATTTTTGAGGCTGAGATAATATGTCAGAATTAAAAGGAAAAATTCATTCGATAGAAACATGCGGTACTGTTGACGGACCTGGAATTAGGTTTGTTATTTTTACTCAAGGCTGTCCAATGAGATGTTTATACTGCCATAATCCTGATACTTGGGTAATAGGAAAAAATAATGTAGAAGAGATGAGTGCTTCTCAAATTCTTGAAAAATATGAAGGGGTAAAAGAGTTTTGTAAAGGCGGGATTACCGTTACGGGTGGAGAGCCTTTAGTTCAGGCAGATTTTGTTGCGGAACTTTTTAGACTTGCGCATGAAAGAAATATTCATACCGCACTGGATACTTCGGGAATATTATTTAATTCTGAAAATAAATACAAATTTGATAATTTGTTAAAGTATACAAGTCTTGTAATGCTCGATATTAAACATATAGATGACGAGGAGCATAAAAAACTCACGGGACATTCTAATAAGAATATTTTGGAGTTTGCCAGATATTTGTCTGATATAGATAAACCGGTATGGATTAGGCATGTTGTTGTCCCCGGAATTACTTATAATGAACACTATCTGAAAGGAATGGGAAGATTTCTTGCAGGTTTAAAAAATATTAAAGCTTTGGATATTCTACCATATCACAATTTGGCTATTTCTAAATATAAAGAACTCGGTATTGAATATAAACTCAAAGATACGCCGCAACTAACTAAAGAAGAAGCGATATTTGCAAGAAATATAATAATTAGTGCCATGAAAAAATAATTAAATAGAAGGCGCAAAAAAAATTTTGTTCGTGTTTTATACAATTGTAAAGAAGATTAGTCGCAGGTGCAAAAATGATTACAGGTATAAATTACGGATTAAGGGATGTTGATTATATATCATTCAAGGGCGCAAAAGTAAATATAGCTGCATTTTCCGATAATCATGGTAATATTACAAACGG
Organism: Candidatus Gastranaerophilales bacterium; assembly: GCA_016287985.1. GTDB lineage: Bacteria > Cyanobacteriota > Vampirovibrionia > Gastranaerophilales > Gastranaerophilaceae > CAG-196. Next base: position 10,028 of record JAEEXX010000006.1, on the reverse strand, counting down.
ACTCACAGATTTACTTAATACTTTTGATAAAAATAAAAACGAAATTTTCCCAAATAGTCTGGGAGCATCTGTCGTTAATATTCTTGCAATAGTTGGTGATTGGTTTATAAATCCATCCAAACGCGGATTTATTACCCGTCCTGAATTAACTAACGGCGATTTGCAGAATCTAGCCCTGCAGAAAACAATCGAATTAGTTAAAAAATCTGCATTGCACAATAATTTAAAATATGAAGAACTTTTAAAGAAAGTTCAGGAAGGTTTGTTAAAATTTAACTTTGAAACTATTTATACAATGGGAAATCATTGTCTTGATGGCGGAACTCGTTTTATGCTGAATGTTATGCGTAAAAATGATATGAAAACGCTTATTACGAACGTTGATTTAGAAAAGTCTCCATTAATTAAAAAAGAAATGGAAAACAATCCGAAGATATTAAAATCTTATGTTTATGAAATCCCGGATGATAAGAACCCTAACTTGATTCACAAGGTTTTATTTTTAGGAATAACTATTCCCAGTATGGATTTTTATAATCCGGGATTATGTGAGGGCTTGGAGTTTTACGATAATTCAAATCAAAAAGATACTGCGTTAACCGAACAAACACTGCAAGGCACAATAGATGCGGTTAAAAAAGAAGTTGACAGATTCAAAAATGAAAATCCTAAAGGGGTTGTCGTTCTTTTATCTCATATGGGAGAACGTTTGGCAGAAATAGTCAGAAAAGATGTCCCTCAAATTAATCATATATTAAACGGGCATGACCATTTAAATACACAATCGAATGTCGGTAAAACCAGTATTAATTCACTTGGTAAAGATAATGAAATGATAAAAGCAATCAATTTTGAATTTGATGATAACGGTGATTTGGTAAAAGTTTCTATGACACCGTATTTCACATCGACAACATTATCTGATGGAATTGAGTCTCATCCGTTCAAAAAATTTCTTGATGAGTACCTGGAAAAAGATATGGAGCCTATAGTATCCGTGGACGAATTAAAATCAGAAGATGCTCTTTCTGCAGCGAAAGAAAATTTTCCGATGTATGTTAATATTGTTCTCTCGGAACTCGGTGTTTACAAGCCTGAACTTAGAAATTCTTTAATGCAAAATGAAGATTTTAAAAACTTAATTTATGTACAAGCAAAATTAAAAATGCAGGAGACAGAAGGCGTTAAACAGGGGATGACGAAACTTTCTTATGCAAAAGAAATTCGTTATCAGAACAGCTATCTGATGAATTTTTTAACAAGTGCTGTAAAAAGTACAATAAAAGAAAAAATTGATTCTGACATATTTGCGGCAGGGATTCAATCATCAATAGTCAGGGGCGGACTTGAGGACGGTTCAAATAATTTAGCTGTTATGAAAGTATTTGATGGTGTGAGCGAAGAATTATCCGGTGTTCAAATGGGTGAAATAACAGGCGAAGAACTTACAGGTATGATTGTAGAAAACATTCTTGATAATATTAAAGATAAAAACAGAAATACTATAATACACTGGTCCGATATTCAGGTTGATAGACGTAAGATAGATTCTATTAACAACGGAACTTCGAGTGAAAAGTATTCAGATGCAGTAAAAGTTCGCAATCCTATGAGCGGAATGTTTGAACCGATAGATTTGACAAAAACATATAAAATAGCGATAGGGAAAAAGTATCTCATGAAAGATTCTATTGAATGGCCTAAAAAAATACGCAATAAATTTGAGCCTATGAATAAAACTTATAACGAGCTATTCCGGCTGTATCTTTCCGATCACGATTACAAAATTCACATAACTCCAAATACGAAAGAAAATCGAATCCTGTAATTCCTATTTCACAACTTCCAACTCTTCGTAATCATTCAAGTATGGCATATGGGCTTCCGTTATTAATTCTCCGGGGAGCAGAATCGAAATTCCCGGAGGACACTCTGCAATAACTTCGGCAGAAATTCTTCCAATCGCATCAGCTTTACTAATTGTTTCTTTTTCCGCATAATATGCATCTCTGAGGCTCATTTTTATTTGTGGTTCAAGCATAGGCATATGTTTTCTGTTTTCCAGATAATAAATATCCTTATGGTTTGCGGAAGCGATTTTTTCCAAAGCATCTGCAAGATAAACGAAGTCGGAATGTTTATTTCCGAGGTTGCAAAGAATCAAGACCCCAACATCGGAAGCAGATTCGACTTCAATACCATAGTCTATTTCCAATATTGATTCCAAGCGTTTACCTGAAAGTCCGTCAATTTTTATAAACACTTTTGTGACATCTGTCATATATCCGAAGGAAGTTTTCAGTTGATGAAGGTTCGGAATGTTATCCAGTCGGCTTCTTAAGTATTTTGCATTTTTTATTGTTCTTTCAAGCATTGTTTGACCGGATTTTGATTCTAGGACAGCCCTTGCTGAATCTAAACTCGCCAAGAGCATTAAGGAAGGACTCGTTGTGTGTAAAAGTTTCAGAGCCTTTTCAACATTATCCGGATTGATAATTGAATCTTTTGCAATATGTAGCATTGAACTTTGGCTCATACTTCCGCCCGTTTTATGCAGTGAATGTACTACTATATCTGCACCCAATTTAAGAGCAGTTTGAGGTAAATGAGGATTAAAGTTCCATAAGCAACCATGGGCTTCATCTACAACTAACGGAACATTGTATTTTTTGCATACTTCGCTTATTGATTTTATGTCGGAAACCACGCCTTCATATGTTGGGTTAGTAATCCAAACAAGTCCGACATTGTCATTTTCTTGAAGTGCTTTTTCAATCTTGGAAGCTTCTATGCTTCCCCAAATTGACCAATCTTCTATTCTCGAAGGACAAATCCAAACCGGTTCTGCACCGGAAATCATTAATCCTGTCAAAGCAGAGCGGTGACAGTTTCTGTTTATGATTACTTTCTGTCCTTTCTTAGTCAATGACATACCTATGGCAAGATTACCTGCTGTCGAACCGTTGAGCAGAAAAAAAGTCTTTTTTGCGCCGAATGCCTTTGCTGCAAGTTCTTGTGCCTCTGCGATAGGTCCTGTAGCGGGATGAAGTGTTCCCAGATTGTCAAATTCGTCAGTTGTATCAATACTGAGTGCTTTTTCCCCTATTAATTTTTTAAATTCTTTATAGACAGCATTTCCTTTTGTATGTCCGGGTATGTGGAATTGATATGTCGGATTATCATAAGCATTTTTCAAGGCTTCTACAATAGGAGCTTTGATTTTTTGCTGTTCTTGAATTTCTTGATTGATTTTGAGGTTCTTTTCCAATATTTTTACTCCTGCACTATTGGATATAATACTCGAAAATATATTTTTTTGCCAGCAAAAAATATATTTTTGTGTTTTTATTTAATAAAGGAGCGCAAAATGAAAACAAGAGTTGTTAATGTTAATAATGTATCAGTAAATAATCTTACGCAATATGGCAGAAAAAGAAATGATGCTATTTGGAATATGCTGGATAGAGGATATCAAGTTATCCGAGAATATCGTGAAAACTGGAATTCAAGAATCTATATAGGATACAGAAATAAGTACACCGATAAAGCGGAGTACATAATAAGAGTATGCAGAAATGGCGCTGTCGAAACAAAAGAAACGAGAGCTATGTGTTCTCATTTTCCAGGGGGTGTAAAGTCATATTGTATTGAAAAAACCAGAGAAAATGTCGATGGAAGTATTAGTTTCTTAAGAAAATTGTTGAAAATCAAAAATGGTAAAACTATATTGAAAGATGAATTAAAAATAGAATCAAAAAATCAGTACAGGTATGAAGCGGTACTTAGGGATTCAAATCTATTGAATTAGTTGCTTTAAAATATATTTTTGAAGCTTAACAATGCTATTGATTTTTTATTTCTCGGGTCATATAATTCAAGTACACAAATCGCGAGAGAGAATATGAAGAAAAAAATTAAAGTTCTGTTTGCCTCGGCAGAAGTTGCTCCGTTTTCTAAAGCGGGCGGGTTGTCTGATGTTATCGGGAGCCTTCCTAAGATACTGGAAAAAGATGTTGAGATTGCTATTTTTACTCCACTCCACGGCTGTATTGATAAAGAAAAATGGGGAATAAAAGAACTTGAAAATTCCGATATGTGGATAGGTTTTGGGAATATTCAGCATAAATTTAAACTCTTTATGACAAAACTTCCGACTACAAATATAAATGTGTTTTTTGTGCAGAATGATTGGTATTTTTCTTGTTTTCAGGAAGTTTATCCTAAATGGATGGATACGAGATATGAACACGAGCGTTATATAGCTTTTTCTCTTGCAACATTAGAATATGCAAAAGCTCTTAATTTTAAGGCTGATATTATTCACTCTAACGATTGGCATACGGCAATGATTCCTTTATATATCAAAGCAAATTATAAGTATGATGATTTTTGGAAAAATACCAAAAATGTTTTTGAAATTCATAATCTTGCATATCAGGGTGTTTGGTTTGAAGATATTCTTGAATTCGCAAATATGAGAAAAGATATTGTATATAATGAATGGGGGTGCGAGCATTACGGCAAAGTAAATTGGATGAAGGGTGCCATAAACTATGCTGATAAAATCATAACGGTGTCCCCTAAATATGCAGAAGAAATTCTGGGTTCAGAGTTCGGTGAAGGTATGGATTATACCCTTAGAGGCAATAAAGATAAACTTATCGGTATTTTGAACGGTATTGATTATGACCTATTTAACCCTAAAACGGACAAAAATCTTGTTAAAAATTACTCTGCAAATGATTTAAATCTGTCGGAAGAATTTACCCCAAAAGAAGAAAATAAAAAAGAAATTTTGAAGGAGTTTGGGCTTGAATATAATCCGAATCGTCCGCTAATTGCAATGATTTCAAGATTGGTTGACCAAAAAGGATTTGATTTGATAAGAGAAGAAGAAAACGAACTTCAAAATCTGGAGGCCGATTTTATCTTTTTAGGTTCCGGCGAAAAAGATTACGAAAATTTATTTATTTGGCTATCAAATAATACCAAAAATATTAGGGCATATGCAGGTTATAAAGGAGATTTGGCAAACAGAATATATGCGGGGGCGGATTTTTTCCTGATGCCATCAAAATTCGAACCTTGCGGGTTATCCCAGCTAATAGCAATGAGGTATGGTACACTTCCTATTGTCAGAGCAGTGGGAGGGTTGGAAAACACTGTAATAGGTTACCCGCTTGATAATTCAAACGGTTTTAAATTCTGGGGTTATGACGGAAATTCGATGAAAGATGCAATTTGCTGTGCAATCAATGTTTATGAAGATAAATACACTTTAAATGCAATGCGCAAAAGTGCAATGCAAGCAGATTTTAGCTGGAAAGAGAGTGCTAAAAAGTATCTGGAAATGTATAATTCTCTTTTATGAAACCGGTTCTCCACCATTAAGAATAACAGAGGCTACATAAGCTACATTAATATCTTTATCTTGAGAAGCTATTTTAAAGATTGCACTTATTTCCTTTTCGTATTCCGGACGTGCAATGTAGCCTAGTGCTACAAGGGATGTTATTCTTAAATCGCTATTTGTACTGTTCTTTAGTGTTTCTACCATTGATGAAATTCCGGGTAAGTCCGTTAACGGAATAACATTACCGGTTTGTTTTTCAAACTCTTCAATGTAAACTTTGTCCAAAGCTGCTAATGCTGAAATCGCATATTCTTTGTTTCTTTCTGCCATTTCAAGTGGACTTAATTCAAGTGCTTTAGCAATATCTTTATCTGTGATATCTTGCGGGAACTTGATATCATCAGGATTTGCTCCTTTTGCAACTTCTTCTTGAGCTTGTTGTGCATAAATTATAAGTCTTTCCCTGATTTTAAGTTGTTCTTCCGTTGGTCCTTCTAAAGTAGTTGTATCTTTTTCAATAATGTCTATTATGTTTGAAAAAATTTCGGTAGAAATATACGAAGTTGCATTTTCTTTATCGTGTAATGCTGCATCGACAATTTCTTTTAATTGTAATGCCTGTATATCAAAATTATCTGAAGTAAGATTTTCGTTAACTTTTTTTGTATCAATAGCCGGCTTAATTCCTGCATCAGGAATTATTTCCGGTTTTTGAGAAGCTTTAAAGCTTAATCCATTGAAGTTAATATTATCATTTGGAGATGATTTCTCATTTTCAATGGTTGTTATATAAGGTTTTGGAACAATATCCTCGTCTTTTTTCACTGTTTCAGGAGTTAAATCTGTTGAAATATATGTATAGCTCGTTTTGTATGCAACAGGTATGACGGGAAGTTCCGGAATATCAATTGGGGAAACACCGGCTCTATCATATGTTACAACCTCATTAGCCGTGGGGTATGAGTATATGGATTTTTTTTCAGGTTTTAATTCTGGTTCATTGATTTCAAGATTTACCGCATTAAATTCCCTATTTTCATAATTCTCATTTTTTTGTTTATCGGATACATTCGCTTTTGGATTGTTAATCTTGATGTTTACCGCATTATAAACACTCTTAGGCTGATCGATTACTAAACATTGTGACATAAATTTCCCTTTCAATTTAACTGCTATGTACTCACATAAAACCGGTAAAAGATAAAAATTGACTTAATTATCTAAAAAATTAACAAAAATTTACAAGATAAATATGTAAATTAGCTTATAACCGTTTCTCTGACTTTACAAAAACGTTTCCCTTCAATGCTATACCAAAGGTAATTGTAATCAAAAGACATTGATTACGTCAAGTCCTTTATATTCAAATATTTTTTTTGTTTCGGAGTGCAATTTTTTTTCTGCAAGTACTGTTCCGACAATTGCTTCTAGTTGGGCAGCCGGAATCATATTGGTCGGCAATTCTTCAAAACCGTAATCATTTTTTAAGCTTGATTGAAGAAATTTGCAATCAGCTGTTGAATGCTCTTTAAAATTTGAATATAAATTTAATTTTTGTCGTGTCAAATATATCTCAAATCTGTATATTTCACTACATTTCATTTTTAAATCACTTAAAAGTTCAGCTCCTCTTGTCGAAAATCTCTGTGTCCAATTATCTTTGTTAATAAAGTTACCATGTTCATTAATTAGTTGATATGGCTTAGATAGGACTCTCCATTTCCCCTCCAGCATTGAGTTATCCCAAGGCAATGAAACAAGAATGATAGAGTTTTTTAAGTTAGTGTAATTTTCAAAAAATAACGCAATATCATTTATTGAGAATAATTTATCCATATAAATGAGTTTTCCTGAGGCAATTTCCCTAACTGCAACTCCGCTTTCCACAGAAGAATTAGGTGCAAGAGACAATCCAATTGAATGTGTTATCATAAACCAAAATCCTCATCAGTCGGAATGTTCGATTTAAGCTTAATTACACGTTTTTCTATTGCAGGCATGTCATCATCCGTTTTAGATGATTCTTTATCTATATTGACATATAATTCCATATTTCTTTTTGATAATTTTTCACTTTTCTGCTGTTCAATTCTTTTTTTATTGTCATTAAGAAGTTTTCTTGCAGCAGGAGAGATTGAATCACCTTCTACATTTTTAATTATAGCTTCTCTGCGTTTTTGAATTTCATCCTGCTGCGATTTTGAAAGGCTCAGGGTTAAATCATGCTTGGAACCAAATTGATTCTTGTATTTATTTCTTAATATAAGAATTTCTACTCTTCTGTTCGCAGGGTCCTTTGGTGAAATTGATTTTTCAGCAGGTCTTGTATCAGCATAGCCTGTTGCAGAGAATAATGATGGTGAAAATTGAAATCTGCTGATAAGATATCTTACAACCGAACAAGCTCTTGCCCCTGATAATTCCCAATTGGAAGGATATTGAGTTCCACTTATTGCGAGGCTGTCTGTATGGCCTTCAACCATCATATCGTGAAGTACAAATTTTTTGCATATCAAAACCCCGACCTTATCCAAAAGTCTTTTAGCGTTGCTGTCGAGATATGCAGAACCTGCTGCAAAAAGATATTTATCATCAAAAGTCAACAGCAATCCTTTATCAGTAATTTTAGAACTAATCCCTTCAAGCTCACCCATGTCCTTTAAATCTTTTATTTCTTCTTCAATTTCCTTGAATGAAGATTCTTCATATTTAGGACTTATATACTCTACCATTAGTGATGGAATAAATGAATTAGCTTGCTGCTCATCAAACAAAGAATCACTTCCGTCCATAATGCTTTGTTGCCCATCAAGAAGCGTATTCTGACTGAATGCATTTTTCAAAGATTCTTCCAGTTTGGCGAAATCCGTAGCATCAATTTGTGCAAGCGCATAAAGAACAACGAATGTTGCAAATAAAAGCGTTATGAAGTCCCCGTATGAAACGAGCCATCTTTCAAGATTTTCTGGTTCTTCGTGCTTTTGTTTTTTAGCCATTTGCCTTATTCCCGCTATTATCGTCCAATATGAACGAACGTAATTTTCTTTCTATTAATACCGGGCTTTCTCCTGCCTGAATTGATAATACCCCTTCAAGTATCATATTTTTATATAAAAATACACCTTGATAAATAAACTTAATTCTTGTTCCAAGAGGTATCATAACAAGGTTAGCTGCAAACAAACCGTAAATAGTTGCGACGAATGCAACCGCAATGCCGGCTCCAAGTTTTGACGGATCTGACAGATTTTGCATAACCTGAATCAACCCCATTACAGCACCTATGATACCAAGTGTCGGAGAATATCCGCCAAACGATTCAAATACTTTTGCGGCATTAGCAACCCTTGCTTCCAACTGTTCTATCTGGTTTTCCATCATTGCCCGAACCAAAGTCGGGTCAGTACCGTCCGCAACAGCTCCTAAACCGAGTGTCAGCAACGGATCAGAAGCATTACCCGCTTCTTTTTCCAAAGCTATAATACCTTCTTTCCTCGCTTTTGTTGCAAAGCCGCCAATTTCAGTAATCAAAGCTTGATAATCACATTTGGGTGGGAAATATACGTCTTTAAGCATAGATATAGCCAACTTTATTATCGGTGCCGGAAAACTTAATACAATTGCGCCTGATGTACCTCCAAGTACAATAAATGCTGCCGTAATCTGTAATAATTGCCCTATGTTTCCGCCTTCCATTGCTTGTCCGAGAAGGATAAGACCTATTCCCAGAAACATACCTACTACTGCAAATATATCCATACTTTTCTCCGATTCTATACTATTCTATGTTAATTAAACAATATTTTAAAAAGTTTTTTATCCTTTAAATATTGTATATAATTGAGAAAATTCGGACATTTTATAATATTTACTTAACTCCGTCGATAATTCCACCGCCTAATACTATATTTCCATCATAAAATACAGCAGATTGTCCTATTGCAATGGACTTTTGTAAATCATCAAATACGACTTCGACAGAATCTTCATATGGAATTAGCGTAACATCAACAGGCTGTTGCGTAGAGCGAATTTTTGCCTGAGCTTTTCTCGTATCAGTCAAATTTTCGATGGAAACCCAATTTAAATTATTTGCGATTAGTGATTTATTAAAAGTTTTGTCTGCAAATCCGACAACGACTTCGTTAGTATCTTTTTTTAATTCCAGAACATAGAGCGCTTCTGATGCTGAAACCCCTAAACCTTTTCTTTGACCAATAGTATAATTCCAAAAACCTTTATGTTTTCCTAAAATTTTTCCTTTTGTATCAACAATATTGCCCTCTTTTTCTTCAAAATTAAGGAGCTCGTTGTAGTCGCCACCGTAAAAATCTTGGCTGTCCGGTTTTTCTGCTGATTCTAATCCAAAACTTTTTGCTATAGTCCTGATTTCTTCCTTTTTGTATTCCCCAAGAGGCAAAATAATATTTGCTTATTGGTCTTGTTGTAATCTATATAAGAAATATGATTGATCCTTTTTGGGGTCCAATCCTCTTTTTAAAACATATTTATTATTTTCATATATTATTCTTGCGTAATGACCTGTTGCGAATTTATCAAATTCTATTCCTTTTTTTCTTGCCATTTGAGGTAATGCTCCGAATTTAATTAAGCTATTGCACCAAACGCAAGGGTTGGGTGTGTTCCCGCATAGATATTCCTGCCTGAAATTGGA
>JAEEXX010000068.1 GCA_016287985.1 Candidatus Gastranaerophilales bacterium | reverse complement strand
AGCACCTTTTGGCTTATAATTTACCCCATCATGTTTTAAAATAAAGTCCAATGACATTATTTAGTCAGCCTGTCAAGCAACTGGTCTAATAAATCAATCGACATTTCAATCTCAGCATCTGTTATATAAAGCTGCGGAACGAGTGTAATAATATTCTTATAGAAACCACCATTATTAAGAACGAGTCCGCATTTTTTCCCTTGATAACTCAAATCGCCCTTCAAGCCTTCTTCCTGCATTGCATCACAAAGTTCTCGATTTGGAGTAATTCCGTCTTTTTGGGTCAATTCAATTCTCAAAGCAAAGCCTATACCGCCGACATCACCTACTTCTTTATATTTATTTTTAAGATAATTTAAACCTCTCATAAATAATGCTGATTTTCTCTGAATTTCGCTTTCAAGCAATTTTTCCTGTTCTTCAACAATCGACATAACTTCATAAGCTGCTCTTACACCAATAGGATTTGAACAGTAAGTAGAATGAGCAGACCCGGGAGTAAATACATCCGGAGCAATATATTTTTCTTTTGCCCAGAAACCTGCAAGCGGATTCATACCATTTGTTATAGATTTAGCGAATGTCATAACATCCGGAACTATTCCGTAGTTTTCAATAGCCCAGAGTTTTCCTGTTCTGAACATACCCATTTGGACTTCATCTATTACAAGCATTATTCCGTGGTCATCAAGAACCTGTTTCATTTCTTTCCAATACCATTCCGGAGGATTGATATAACCGCCGGTACCTAAAATAGGTTCACCAATAAATGCTTTATATTCACATTCTTTAGTCTTTGGATCATAAATTGCCTTGTATTCAGATTCAAAGTTTCTCGCAAATTGTTTTACGCAGAAGTGATTACAAGATTCGCAATTCATTCCGTAAGGGCATCTGAAACAATATGGGAACGGAACAAAGTTCGCTCTGTCACCAAAGTGTCCGTATTTTTCTCTGTAACGGAAACTAGAAGTTATACAGGTTGCGGCAATTGTTCTTCCATGATACCCGCCTTGGAATGCGAACATTCCGTTTCTTTTCGTGTAGTTTCTTACAACTTTTATCGCATCTTCATTGGCTTGAGCACCACCAACATTAAAATGCATTCTTCCTTTTTCATGGAATCTTGCTTCAATCATTTTCTCCATTTTTTCAGAAAGTAATGATTTATAAGGCTGTAAAAATTTAGGTGTTAATTGAGGCATAGTATTCATTTGGTCAATAACTGCATTGGTAATTCTTTGGTTTCTATATCCGAAATTAGCCGCAGAATACATCATTTGTAAATCCAAATATGGAGTATCCTTATCATCATACATATAAGAACCTTCACATCCTCTGAACACTTTGGGGTCTTTTGAATAATGTACCGTATCTCCCCAAGAGCTGTATATAGCATCAAGATTTTTAACTTCTTCATCGGAAATTGATAACTGAGACGATTTTGCTAAACTATTCGATGAAATATTGTTTGTATTAGGAATTGTAATATTCTTATTTAATGAATTTTTATTATCCGTTGTTTTTTCTTTTAAGCCAAACATTAATGGTCTCCTTTAAAACTTACAAATTCAGGCTCCTATAAATTAGCATGGAAATCTTTAAATTGCAATAGTCCTTATTCCGACCATTGAGTCTAAGTAGTTTTTTCATGTAGCAAAAAACTTTTTGAGGGGGTTTAATGTTAAATATGAAAATATTACAAATAAATTGTAACTACAATAATCAATTTTGCAGCAGACAATGCCTTCCGACTGAAAGTTGGATAGCACTTAGAGATTTGATAACAAGCTCAGATAATTATTACTTCAATGAGAGGGAGCTACTTAAAACCGGTTATTTGCCGACTTTCAATAAAGCTCGCTTTGAATATTCTGATTATAAGAATTTGTCTACGAAAGAAAAATTAATAATTGATATTTTAAACAAAAAATGCGCAAATTTAGAGGATAGTTTTAGTAACAGAAAAGATGTCAGTATAAAAAAAGATGCCGAAAGAATTCTTGAAGTTGCATCAAAAATCAAAGAGTATTTTGACTGTAAATATAAAAACGGCTATAAACTTGTCGGAATAGGCAATTCTCCTGCTCCTATTGTGGAAACTATGCAATTATTGGGTGCAGATGCTTCCACACTGCCATTTTCCAGAGCACAAATAGAAGATTCTCCTGTCAGTCGAGATTTTCCTTATGAACATTGGGTGCCTGAAGTTGATGGAGGAGAATTGTTCTCGAATTCATACTATGGACATTTTGAGAAATGCAGCGCAAAAGATTGGGAAGAATATTTTTGTTTCTACGGTATTGATAAGGATTTTCAACAGCGCACTGGTAAAACATTGATATTTACAGACTATGTTGCTGACGGTTGGACTAAAAAATACTTTGAGTCAATTTTAGAAGGATTAGGATTTGGTAAAAATTACGAATTTATAGAAACACTAAGTCTGTTGCCCTATGGTGTAAAATTGCATCTAAATTACAATTTATTTAGATGCCTTGATGGTAGTTCATTTAAAGATTATGCAAAAATGGAATCACCAAAACAATATATACGAAAAATTGATATCATCAAACATCCGGAATATATTCCGTCCTTGCCTGAAAGACTAAAATCAAAGCTTTTTCGTTGTGCATTGTACGATTTGATGACAAAGAAATAGTTTGAAATTATAGAATCTCAATGTCTACTACCATTATTATGTAGCATCGTTAGGTAAGAATACCTATATTTGTCTTTTAACTGTCTAAGTGGGGAAAGACATTTTACTCCAAGAAAATATGATAATTTTGTGGTTGATGTGTTTTTGTTTAACTTTTTTCGCTGCTTCTATTCCCCAAATGGTTTCTATGACATTTTTAGCTTCTTGTGTATTGGAAAATTCAAAATATGTTTCTAATCTATATTCAATTTTGAAGCCTTGTTTTAGCAACCAATTATTATATGACTCTGTTCGTTTTTTAGGGTCATTGACTCTTCCCCTGATATCCTCAAACTCTCCTCCGAAATCATTTTCCACCAAAAATATTTTTCCGTTTTCATTTAATGCATCTTTGATATTATTTAAAGCTTTAAGACGTTTTTCCCCATTTGTAATTGTACCCAAGACCCAAGATGCAAAGGCTATGTCATACGATTTTGAAAAAGACATTTCGGCGATATCCGAACAGCAAAGCTTGACACTATTTCCCCAATTTACTTCCAGATTATTTATACTTTTCCTGGCAATTGATAATTGGTCTTCAGCGGCATCAACACCCAGAATCGATTTAACATGCGGCGCAAAAAGTTTTATATATTTACCGGTTCCACATCCGATATCAAGAATATTTTTATCTCTAAATAATGGCAATAAAGTTTTATATATAAGATTTGGCGCATCTTCAGCTTGTGAAAAAATTTCATAAATATTTGCTTTTTTATAATAGATATCTGATTTCTCAAGCAGATTTTTTACATTCTTTTTTATCATAAGAATTGTGTCAAAATTATCTTCTCCAACAGCGGTTTTTATCTCTCTTTCTGAGTACGAAAAATTAGGATTATTGGCAAATGCTTCTTTCCTTTCGGCTTCAATATTTATTTTGCTGCGTTTACTCGATTGATTTTTATCAAGAGAATCGTATACATATCCGCAAATTATAAGACCATTATCAGTCAAATATGGCAGAAGTGGTTTTATAACATTCTCATTAAATTGCAGTAAATAATTATTTTTAAACATTAAATGTGCATAATCACTTATATTTGACAGATGCATTAAGTCATATTTTTTATTGAACTTTTTATCTAAAAATTGGACATCTGTTAAAATAAAATTAAAATTTACACCCGGAAGTAATTTTTTTAAATTGTTGTATTCCACTTCGCTATTTAAATAACCGCAATTGTACAAAATTTGAGGTTTTGAAATATACATGTCTTTTAAAATACGCTGCCTTTGCGGACTGAATATTAAATCGCCCACATAACGGCAAGGAATTGATAAAAAATGCCGAAAACCGGTATAAATATCTTTATTGTTCTCAAAAAACATCTGTATAAAATCATCATATGACAAATGTTCAACAGCAATTTTTTTTAATTCTGTTATGTATTTTGAAAATATATTAATGTCAAAACAATCAACATCTTTGGCACCTCGAAGTACCGCATTAAAAAAGTGGTCACCTGATGAACCGATAGTCAATGCTCTTGATATATTTCCAAATACAAAAGTATCTCTCAAGTTTTCTGTTGTGAATAGATAAGTAGGCGAATTATGTGAAAATCTCTCATCGCTGTCAATATCATTATCAACTGCATCTTTTAATTTCTGTACTTTTCTTAAATCCTGAACAATTTGTGCAGGACATTTTTTCGCTCCTAATTTGTTAATAATAGAAACTGTATCAGTATATTTAGAATCATTTAATATGTTTTTCAAACTATCTTCACGCAGGCTTGTTTTATAAATATACTCAGGTGCTCTTTCCGTTATCCAAGTACATGGAGAAACTGTTCCGACACTATTAATGAATAAAAATCTTTTCCCGCCGGGACAGATGCAAGTTAAATCATTTTGTTTTTCTTGCGGGAAATTAAAACTTACTTTAATTCTCTCCGGTTTAATATCCTTAATTTTTGATATAAAGTATGATGCCGGTTTTTCGGAAATTAAATGTTTTGCACTATTTCCCCGTCCGACAGCTTCCATTAAGGAAAATATTATTTCATTGGCGCCTAATTCTTCACAAAATTCAGCAATTTCTTTTAGATAATTTTCATTATCTTTAAATATCAAACAACCAATTCTAACATATATATTTGATTGAGCAGTTAAGTTCTTTATCCCTATTATTGTTGGTTCAAACGTATTTTTGCCCCTTGCTGTTTCGTGAATAGTTTTTGTATGACCGTCCAAACTCACATGTACCATGTCTAAATCGAGATTGGACAAATTTCGTGCGACTTTATCGGTAATTAGTGAAGCATTCGTGGAGATATCTGTTTTTAGATTTAATGATTTTGCCTGCTCCAGAATTTTCATTATATCTTTTCTTAAAAAAGGCTCCCCTCCCGTAATTTTTAGGTGTGTGTACCCAAGCTTACTCATTTCGTTTAACAAATTTAGAGCTTGTTCAGTGGTTAATTCCTCCGCTTTACTTTTATTTGTAGAACTAAAAATGCAATAAGGACATTTATAATTACATTTATTTGTAACTTCCCAAATAACTCTCCCGCCATTTTGGGGAATTCTAAAGAGGCATAAATCCGAAGTATTTTTATCGAATTCCTGCAAACCGTAAATGACTTTTTCTATATCGCACTCAGTTATGTCATTTTCTGTGTTCAGCCAAAGAACATTATTAAGCATCTTTAATTTGCCCTTGTATTTAGTCCAATCTGTTTGTGAATCCAATCGGCGTTTTATTTCATTTAACGGTAAATCTGGATTTGATAATCTTTGATAAATTTTATCCTCCGAACAATGCACAATCAAAATATTGTTATCAACAAGCGGCGCCATACCGTCCTCTATCAATAATGCCCATTCCAATAACAATACATCAGCATCGGAATCGCTAACCATATCAACTATATTTCGCTTTATGATATTAATATCAGATGTTTTTAAGCCCCTTCGGATTTCATCGACAGATATATAAAGAACTTTATAATCATCTTGTTCCAGTCTCAGTTTAATTTTTTCCGAGACAAAACTCTTTCCGCAAGACATTTTTCCTGTGATACCAAGTTTTATCATTTTGTCCATCCTATTCCATATCTTAAAGGACAAAGCGATATGACTTTTGTATTTCTATTATTTAATTCTTCATAAGACAGTTTGCTAATATCCTCCGATTCTCTAATAAAATGATAATTTTTAGCCTCTAATCTGCCTATTAAATCATTAATTTTACCGGTAATAAATCCTTTATCTATGTCTGTTAATACTCCGGAAGGTTCTGCGGAATGAATATATTGTGAAAAATCATTACTATTATTTTTATTATAAATATCCGTTCCCAGCCTTAATGACAGGTAATGTAGTCTAATTTCATCAGAAGAAATATTTTCAATTGCAGATAGAGTTTGTTTAAAATCTTCTGTCGTTGAATTCGGTAAATCCAAAATCCAACTCGTTCTGACCCTGAAACCGATTTCTTTTGTCTTTTGAATAACTGAGGTTATTTTTTCTATGCTTTGATTTTTACCGCTTTGCTTTAGTAACTTATTACTTCCCGATTCTGCACCGTAATGTATCCATCTGAAACCTGCTTTAAACATAAGCTCCATCAAATCTTTATCAAAAAATGCAATGCTCCCCAAACAACCCAAAGCAACGTCAATATTACGTGATATGATTCCTTCACAGATTTTTTGCATGCGCTCTTTTGAAACTAAAGCGTTATCATCAAGAAAAATTATTTTTTTACTATTGTAATTATTAACAAGATTTTCTATTTCATTAACTACAAGTTCAGCTTTTTTCCCTTGCCATTTTCCCCAAAAGTTCGGGACATGGCAAAAAGAACACTTGTTAGAACATCCTCTGCTTGATAAAATAGAGCGGACATCAATATATCTATCTAAATTTACCAAATTGTAGTTTGGTAAAGGGAGTTTATTTATATCAAATGTTTCAGGAGTTTGTTTACAGATATTTTGATTAACAATATTAAGAAATGAATCTTCTGCACTATATGGAATTGCTATATCGATTGGGCTATTCTTATAAATAAACAATTCTGGCTTAAAGGTGGCTATTTTACCGCAAATACAAACGACAATCCCTTCGTTTTTTAAGATACGGGCAATCTCAAGCACGCCTTTTAGCGAATCGTCGGTGTGTAGCGGTATATGATAATCATAAACAATCAGTGCATAGTCATATTTGGACGTTAAATATGTTTCCAGGTCGACTGCATTAATACGCTCAATATCCATATCAATTAGAGTTACATTATGCCCGTTTCCCTCTATATACGACGCTATATTCAGCGCATCAATCGGTTCTATTAATATAGAAGCCGAACTGAAAGGATAATTCGGTGGATTTATTATAAGGACATTCATTTTAACTTCCGATATACATTAATAATTCACAGTATCAATTATATACAATCCATTTAAAATCTAAAACAAGACTTTTATTGCGTATTCACCTACGTCTACAGGTTCTCCGATAGCAGGCAACATATGCATTGCAAACCCCGGAGATGAATTAACTTCTATTATTCGGTAAGAATCGTAAGTTTGAGGTTTTGAAATATCTTCAGTTATAAAATCTATTCCCATAAAAGGCAGGGGAATTATGCTTGCAACCTTTTTTGCAATCTCAATCACAGAGGGATGGACTTCTTTTGTCATATTATGTGAAACACCGCCTTTTGCGATATTTGAGGTCAAACGTAAATATACTTTTTCATTTCTATTGGGAATATCATTCAAAGATTTACCTTCTTCTTTCAGGTATTTTTTTACGTGTTCATCAATGACAATAGGACACAAGGCCGTTTCGGAAACTTTCTTTAACTCTTTTCTTCGTTTGTTTTCTGTTTTGATTAATTGTATTATTGTATTTATGCCATCTCCTATGACATAGGCAGGTTCTCTTTTTAAAACAGCATAATCACCTTTTTGAGTGATAAATATTCTGTGCTCAAAACCGGGGAAATATTCTTCTATAATAAAATCTGAGTCCTGTCCTTCTTTTTTAATGAAACGATTGACTGCTTTATTCAATTGCTCATAGTCCAGCAATCGACTATAAACATTATCGCCATGAGAACCGCAAACGGGTTTTAATACAACAGGATAACCTAGTTCTTCCACATAAGGTTTAATTATGTCTTTTGAGAAGCCTGAAAAAATGTCTCCCAAAGGCGTAGATATGTTATTTTTAAGCAGTAAATCTTTTACAAACATCTTATCTGCCGTTAAAATAACCCAATTAAACGAAACGACTTCTGTAAATCTGTCAAGTAGGTAAGTTTCTTTGCCATTGTAAAAAACGCGAATAACTTCGCAGTCCTTATCTGTTATATCAATTTTTGCTCCATGACGAATAAGAGCATTTAACAATACCTTCTGATTGGTATGCAGAGTTTTTATATCATCATCCGTACTCATTGATATTACTTTATTGTCTATGGCACTAATACTTTCGGGTGTTTTCGAACTTGATTAACGGTTGCTTGTATTTTCTCCGATGCAACAAGTTTTGTTCTCGCACGTTGGTGAGTTCTCAAAGATTGCAATTTGGACTGTAAAGCAAGGGATTGGTCAGCTAACGCTTGTGAAGCTCTAATTCTTGGCTTGCATGCATCTTCACTTGAAGCACCACCGGGATAAACCGGATAGTCAGGACGGTCTTCCCCCCAACTTTTAAAAGACGGCGATGCTTTTTTAGCTACAGGCGCAGAATTCTCGGATTTTGTCTTTGCAATATTTTTTGCTGCAGGCTTGCAATAAGCGGATTGTACTGATTCGACTTTCATACTTTATACTCCTATTTCGGTGATATAAGTGTATCACATATATTTTATTAAATAAAGGTGAAAAAATTTTTTTTGCCAAGTTTTTTTTACAATCCGTAATAAACCATATTTGCTTGATGTTTATTCCCCAAAATCTTTTTCTATTTATTGTAGTTGGATGAGTTTTGCCATTTTATGCTTCAAAAATATATTTAGCCGTTTGATTTAAAAGTGCCAAAGTATTTTTAACCCTTTAGGCAGTAAAATACTGTCTCTGCAAGAATTTTAAATTTTATGATTTATGGTATACAGTAACTACAAAATTGGTTGAAAGGTATGGTATAAGAGATTATGGCGCACTGTACGATAGTTACTATACAAATATATATATACCCTACACCTAACAAAAAATTGAGGCGATAGAAGTTCTTAATTCAGATGTTTAGCATTTTATTCAAATGAAGTAGACGCACACACGTAGCACACAGATTTTTTCTAAAAAAGGCTCCCTAAAAATAGGAAGCCCAAATTGTAATAAAATTAATGCTCCAGGCCAGACTTGAACTGGCACCGAGGGTGAACCCCGATTGGATTTTAAGTCCAACGCGTCTACCGATTCCGCCACTGGAGCGCGGAAATATTTAGTTATCATGCACCAGCGGAATCGATAGACGCCGTCTACCTTC
>JAEEXX010000005.1 GCA_016287985.1 Candidatus Gastranaerophilales bacterium | reverse complement strand
CGTAACATTGTATGGTCAAAACCTTATTATGAAAATCAGGGAAGCTACACCGTAATGGTTACAGCAGGTACCGGAATATATGTTGACGGAGAATTGGTTGGTATTGTAACAGTAGACTGGGAAATAGATTCAATAATCGACAGAATTTCAAAAATGAAACCTATAGAAAAAACTTTTTCTATGTATAAAAGCGGTAACAAAATCCAGAACAGTTTTGCTCTTTTGGGGAACACTAATTATAACTATATAATAGCGACAACAGATCCGTATCTTGACAGTAACAATCTCGTAGGACACTCTTTAAAGGAAATTCCGTGGTATGCAGACAATTTGTATGAAATAACTTATATAACTTATCACAACGAGAAATATGTTCCGTTTGTTAAAAAAATGAAGAATGGAATGGAATTAATTATATGCATTCCCAAATCGGAAATGTTTAAAGATATAAATAAATTTTATGCCTATATTGTATTTGCAATGCTGCTGATTGGATTCATAATCCCAACACTTTTGTACTGCAGCATGAATCGTTATATCATAAATCCGATTGATAAACTTATTAATATAGCGTCAAAAATAGGCAAGGGAGAAGATATTGAAATTAAAATAGAGAAGCCCGAAGAATTTGCACAATTAGCTACTACATTTGATAAAATGACAAAAGACATAAAATCTATTACAACAGAAAGAGCAAAAATAAATTCGGAACTTTCTATTGCAAAATCTATACAAACTTCAAGTTTGCCGAATATATTTCCGCCATTTCCCGAGAAAACAGATTTTGATATCTTTGCTTCAATGGATGCAGCTAAAGAAGTAGGCGGAGATTTTTACGATTTCTTTTTTATTAATGAAAATGAATTTATGTTTCTCATTGCAGATGTATCAGGAAAAGGGGTTCCTGCAGCATTATTTATGATGAACGTCAAAACCTTAATAAACAACGTTTCACAAAATGGATATAACCCTAAACAACTTATTGAAAAAATTAACAAAAAAATCTGTGAAACAAACCAGCAAGGCTTTTTTGTTACTATGTTGGCTTGCATTATAAATATAAATAACGGAGAAATGAGTGTCATCAACTGCGGACATAATCCACCATTGCTAAAGAGGCAAGATAAGAAATATGAGTTCTTAAAATTAAACTCTAATTTCCCCCTTGGAATATTTGAAGATGCCGAATTCGAATTATATAAAACAACCCTAATGCCGGGAGACATAATGTACACATATACAGATGGAGTTACAGAAGCGACGAATACCAACAATGAGATATTCGGTGAAGAAAAACTTTATACCTGTTTAAATAATATTGAAGAAACAAGGCCTGAAAATATTATTCAAGAAATAAAAAATTCAATCAAAGAGTTCACCGACTCAGCCTCACAAAGTGATGATATTACAATGCTAGCCTTTAAATATATCGGTCATCAAAATAATATAAGAACATTTAGAAATGAAGCTAAGGTTGAAAATTATAAAGAACTTTATTCCTGGATTCATGAAACATGCAACGAATGGAATATAAGTGAAGAACTAACAAATAAATTGGATATGTGTGGAGAAGAAATTTTTGCAAACATAGCATTTTATGCATATCCTGACGGTAAAAACGGTATGGTAGAAGCTCAGTTAAAATTCTCCGACAGCAGTCTAATATTTGAATTTAAAGATAACGGGGTAGAATATAATCCTCTCGAAAAACCGGATCCTGATATAAGTTTACCGCCTGAAGAAAGACCTTTGGGAGGATTAGGTATCTTCATGGCAAAAACTATGGCAGATAATATTTTTTATAAAAGGGAGAATGATAAGAATATACTAACTTTAGTTTTTAATCTTACTCAACATCAAAATTAAAGTATGTATCCGGATAAGGTTCATTATTAAGAGTAAAATGCCACCATTCAGAATCAATTCCTTTAAAACCCGCCTTAATCATAGCATCGTATAATATTTTTCTATTCTGCTTCTGAGTCTTTGTTAGTTTTTTATAATCAGGATGCGAAATTTCACTGAACAAATCAAAAGTTCCACCCATGTCAACATAGGAACCGTCTTTTTTGATTAAAGTTAAATCGACTGTACTTCCTCTTGTATGTCCTGATTTTTCAGCAATATAATTTCCCTTTAATAAATCCGATTTTTTCAAATCCGGATAAAATGACTTGTCACCAATATTTTCAGGGGCATTAATCCACTCTACGAAATTATCTACTGCTTTTTGAGGTCTGTAAGTATCCCAAATTAACAATCTATAACCTTGATTTCGCAAGTCATTGGCCGCAATAGCCAGAGCTTTTAATGCTTCTTTTGTCATATAAGCTACCGGTACATTATAACCATTAATCCTGCCACCGGTAAAATTGTTAGATGAATAATATCGTATGTCGTAAGCAGCATCATCAATAACAGTATAAACAGGTGCAAAATTGCTTTTGTCATAAGAAATTTGAGAGGCAAATGATATTTGAATAATACTGAACAATATCAATACGGTTAAAAATATTTTTTTCATTTTCTCTTTCTCCATTTATTCGCATGTAATACATTCGATTTGAAAGCATTGTACCATAATAAAGTGTAAGATATAAACATACATGATTTTTGCAGAATTGTTAAGTTTTGTAAAATTTGAATCGAAAATTAAGCAATTTTTGATTCAAACATGACTTTATCATGATAGATGTAGGAAAGGAAAGGAATTATATTATGTTAAATGCAATCAACAACAGTGTGGCTACGAGTGAAGTAACACAACCGGAACAAAAAGTTTCAAACAACATCGCATACAGAGGCGGCTCAGATTACGAAAGAACACCTTATGCTGACAGTTTCGAATCTGAAGAAAAGAAATCGTCAGCAGGTAAAACAGTTGGAATTATTGCAGGCGTATTAGCTGCCGCAGCGTTGGTCGTAGGCGGTATTTGCTTACACAAAGGCGGAAAAGCCCTTGAAGGTGCTGAAGAAGCAGAAAAAACATTCGGCAAGAAATTGAAAAAAGGATGGGAAGAATTGTGGAATAAAGGCGAAAAAGCTGCAAAAGAAGGTGCAGAGAATGCAAAAGGAGCAGGTGAAGGCGCAACTCCGGCAGCTGAAGCGCCGAAACCAGAAGCAACACCACCTGCAGCTCCGGCAGAAACACCAGAAAAACCAGCAGGTGCATAAAGTTCTCAATAAAAACTTTTATTAAATCACAGGAATTTTCTGAATCAGTAATAAGGGTTGCATAAAGTTAACCCAAATATAAGTTCCTTTCTAAAATAAAGACCGAAAATATCGGTCTTTATTTTTTATATGTGCTAATCTCTTTTAAACTTTCTTTTTGATATAATGAAATTATCGTAAAAGAAAGGAAGAGATTATTATGAAAAAATCAATCAAAGATTTAGGCGACATCAGGGGTAAAAGAGCTTTGGTTCGTGTAGATATCAACGTACCTCTTGATGAAAACAAAAACGTTACGGATGATACTCGTATACAAGCAATCGTTCCTACGGTTAATTTCTTGAAGGAAAAGGGGGCAAAGATTATTCTTATGGCTCACTTGGGCAGGCCAAAAGGAGAAAAAAATCCTGAGTTCACGCTTGCACCTGTTGCTAAGTATATGGCTAAAGTTTTCGGTGAAGATATAATGTTTATTCCGTCTGTTGAAGAAATGGCATCTTACGTAGAAAACCTTAAAGACGGCCAGATAGCTTTACTTGAAAACATCCGTTATTACAAAGCTGAAGAAGCTAAAGATGACGATATGACTTTTGCGAAAGAACTGGCTCAATATGGCGATTTCTATGTTAATGATGCTTTCGGAGCAGCTCACAGAAACCACACGTCCACAGCTAAATTGGCAAAAATCCTTAAACCTGCGGTTTCCGGTTTGTTGATGGAAAAAGAAATCAGATGCTTATCACAAGCTCTTGATAATCCGACAAGACCGTTTACGGCTGTTGTCGGCGGAGCTAAAGTTTCTTCCAAAATCGGTGTTTTAGAAAACTTGCTTGATAAAGTAGACAATATGATTATAGGTGGCGGAATGGCATATACGTTCGTTAAAGCAAGAGGCGGACATATAGGGAACTCTATTTGTGAAGATGACCAGCTTGAAGTTGCCAATTCAATAGTTAAAAAAGCGCAAGAAAAGGGCGTAAAACTTGTTATGGCAACGGATGTTCTTGTAACTGACGATTTCTCAGGAAACGGAACAAACAAATTCGTTAAGATTGACGAAATTCCTGACGGATTTGAAGGGGTTGATGCGGGTGAAGAATCAAGAAAAGCATTTGCAGAAGTTCTTAAATCTTCTAAGACCATATTGATGAACGGCCCTGTCGGTGCGTTTGAAAATCCTAAGTTTGCTGAAGGAACTAAGGCTGTTCTTGCGGCTATCGTAGAAGCTACAAAGAATGGTGCAACTTCTGTAATTGGTGGTGGCGATTCAGTTTCTGCAGCTAAGAAATTCTGTAAAGCAGAAGACTTCACTCACGTTTCTACAGGTGGCGGCGCTTCTTTAGAATTTATCGAAGGGAAAATCCTTCCCGGTGTTGCAGCATTAGATGACAAGTCACTTGTAAAAATTTAACAGCGAAAACAATACTAAAAATATGCGAGTGTCTTTTTGGCACTCGCTTTTTACACTTTTTATTAAAGATAAAAATATTGATATATTTTCCAATTTACATTATAATGGTTATGAATTAGAATCAAAAATTAAAATAGAGGAAAATATATAGGAGAAAAAATGCTTCTTGAAGACTTTTTAGCTTCTGTTGAACGCCCGTTAGGTGCAATGACAAATTTGGTGAATATATTGGATAATAATATATATGATGAATGGAGTATCTATACGCCCGAAACAAGAAAACAAGCAATAAAAATAAGAGATATGCTATTTTTGCTAAAACACACACTTAATCACATTAACGACTTAAAGACAGAGTACACCCTGAAAGTAGAAGAATGGTACAAAAATAACAAAAATCTTTCAGGATTATCTTAAAAATTTTTCAACATCATCCATTGTTTTGTCAGCATTTTTCTCACATAGCGTATTGAAATCCAATTCAGCAGCCTTTACCTTTTTCCCACCTTTTGTTGCAGAAAAAACTGCTTCGTACAAAGTTTCAAAAATGGTGTCGCCTTCTTTTACTAACTTACCATCTATCCTCAACTGACAAATCTGCGGATCAACCTTCTTAAGATATCCGGATTGATCATATATCCGAATTCCCAACGGGAATTTTTTTAACTCGGCATTTGTTCCGCCCATTTTATCCAGTTCTTGAAGTATAGTATACACTTTTGAAACTCCGGTGTTGTCTTTATGCCGCTGAGCGGCCTCTTTTATCATACCAAGTTGACTTTTAGGTAGTCTTGCTCCAAACTGGGTCTGAATATTGTTGACTGGAACTATTTTCATAATACACATTTACTCCTTTTCCACTTTATCCCTTACATTATTATCTGTTATGTATCAATATTAGTAGCATATACCGCATTTGATTCAATAAATTCACGACGTGGTTCGACTTTATCACCCATCAGAATATCGAACAACTGATCGCACATCATTGCATCCTCAAGATTAACCTTGAGAAGTGTTCGTGTTTCAGGATCCATAGTTGTTTCCCACAATTGCTGAGGCATCATTTCACCTAAACCTTTGAACCTCTGGATTGTTAAACCTTTTTGACCCCTATCATCAACAATTTTCTGCAATTGTTCAAATGATGTAATTTCGATTTCACCGTTTTCAGATTCAAGAATAAGTTTTTCTTCTTCTTCAATCAAATAATCACGAATTAGAGGATAAGAATTTTTCAATCTCTTAAACTCATTTGATTTGATTATATTTGCAGTAATCATTTCGTGTTCATTTTCAAACAAATCCAGCTGAATTGCATATTTTGCAGTATCAGGATTGTATTGCAACGAAACTTTATAATTCTTAGCTTCAGTTACGTTATAATTTTCAGCATGGTCTTTTAAATAATGTTCAAGATAAGCCAAAATTTCATTCATCTTAGCCTGATTTTCAAAATCTTCAGGCTGTATGTTTGAACGTATCAAACCTCTTAACACCACTGACGGAATTATATTTAAAATCGGATTGTTATAAGCCTTGTAGAATGTTGCCATGTTTTGCAAAAGCGTTAATAACTCGTCACCCGTTTTTATTTTGGATTTTGTCTTGTCAGACAGACTCAAAGACTTAATACCACGTTCTTTAAGCATTTTATCAAGTGCGTGCTCGTCATACAGGTACTCGGAAGTTTTGCCCTGAGTAACCTTAAACAATGGGGGCTGCGCAATATAAACATATCCGTTTTCAATAAGCGGACGGGCATATCTAAAGAAGAATGTTAAAAGGAGCGTTCTGATATGGGCACCGTCAACATCGGCATCGGTCATAATAATAATTTTATGGTATCTGAGTTTTTCAAGACTAAAATCTTCGTGATTCCTGCTTATTGTAATACCAAAAGCCTGAACCATTGATTGAATTTCATTATTTGCGTATATCTTATCCAAACGAGCTTTTTCAACGTTTAAAATCTTACCTCTTAAAGGAAGAATAGCTTGGAACATTCTGTTTCTGCCCTGTTTTGCAGAACCGCCTGCGGAATCACCCTCAACGATAAAGATTTCGCATTTTTCCGGTTCTCTGTTTGAGCAATCAGCAAGTTTACCCGGTAAAGTCGAATTTTCTAGGACAGACTTCCTTCTTGTTAATTCTCTTGCCTTTCTTGCAGCTTCTCTTGCTCTTTGGGCCTGCAATGTTTTATCAATAATTGTTCTTGCAAGTTTCGGATTAAATTCCAGCCACTCTTGTAATTTTTCCCTCACGACATCTTGAACAGCACCCATTGTCTCGGAATTACCAAGTTTTTCTTTTGTCTGACCTTCAAATTCAGGGTTTTCTAATTTTACAGAAACAATTGCCGTCAAACCTTCACGAACATCATCACCGGATAAATTCTGTTCAGAATCTTTAAGAATTTTATTTGTTCTCGCATAATCATTCAAAACACGGGTGATAGCATTTCTAAATCCTGTTAAATGAGTTCCGCCTTGATGAGTATTTATATTATTTGCAAAAGACAAAATTGATTCATTATATGAATCAGTATATTGCATAGCGACTTCGACTTTTGTCGTACCGACCATTTTTTCCATATAAATAGGTTCCTCATGCAAAGGAGTTTTGTTGTGGTTTAAGAATTCAACATAGCTTGCAATACCGCCTTCATAATGGAAGGTCTCCTCTTTACCTGCCTTCTCATCATGGAGAATTATTTTCAAACCTTTATTAAGAAATGCCATCTCTCGGAAGCGTGTTGCAATAACATCAACGTCAACTTCAGTTGTTTCGGTAAATATTTCAGGGTCAAGCCAAAATGTTGATTTTGTGCCTGTTTTTGTAGTCGGAACTGTTTTTTCTACGGAAGTTACAGGTTCTCCCCTTAAATATTGCTGTTTCCAAACATAACCATCACGGGAGACTTCCACAACCATTTTTTCGGAAAGAGCATTAACAACAGATGCGCCAACACCGTGCAGACCACCTGAAACTTTGTATCCTCCGTCACCAAATTTACCACCGGCATGAAGAACTGTGTGTACAATTTCAAGAGCGGATTTACCGGATTCGGGTTTTATATCAACAGGGATACCACGGCCATTATCTTCAACCGTAACGCTATTGTCTTTATTAACGGTTACATGTATCTCCGTACAATAACCCGCAAGTGATTCGTCAATAGAATTGTCAACAATCTCATATATACAATGGTGTAAACCCCTTTGTGAAGTTGAACCAATATACATACCCGGTCTTAGCCTTACAGCTTCTAACCCTTCTAATACACGTATATTACTAGCGTCATAGCTTTGTGTCATTCTTAATCTCCTTTTTGTGTATTAATTTACACCCAAATCCTACATACATTTTATCATAAAAACAAAATTTTTTTAAAAGTGTTAATATTATCAGGCAATTTTTTATAACAAAAATACTTTATATATATAGAAAGACAATCTACGGGGAAAATATGGGACTACCTGCCATTAAATCACTGCAACCGAGTGCTTCTGCCACTGTCACAAACTACCTGTCATCCGATAGAAGTCTGGAGACCCTCTATACTGTGCGTGGTGCGGTAAAAATTCCAGTGTTGAAAGGAGGAACACTTAGTGTCGATATTGGTGAACAAGTTAAGACTGAATTTCCTGAAAACGAAATCCCGCAGACTACAAGGAATTTTGCACTTGAGACAAAATATAACCAGCGGTTAACTGATAACACAAGCATTTATTTGAGAGGAAGAAAAATCGGAGATAACATTCAGGGACGTAGTGCTATCAGCGTAAGCTATCCGATAACAGAGCACATGAACGGTTATACAGCATTGCACGGAACTGCAAAAAAGAATATAGAAACACAAGAAATATCATTTACTGCCGGTGCATGGACAGGAATTGAAGGTAAAATCGGCAAAAATGCAGATTGGTTTACCGAAATTCAATACAATTTCGGCAAAGACTGGATGTGGAATTCAGGAATAAAAATAAAAATTTTTTAATGATGTAAGATAGCATTATTAAAAGGCGCTCTAACTTCAGAGCGCCTCTTCCTTATAAAAAAGCGTAAGCCGATTACAAGCATAATGCTATATATTTTTTAGAGTCGAATACGACGATACACTAGCTGTCCCCGACTTACATTTATATTGTAACATCCGTCACATGTGTGCATAATATACTCAAGTAGTAATTCTTTGGTATAATTTATTTATGAAAAATATAAAGATTCAATGTCCGGCAAAAATAAACTTAACGTTGGAAGTCGTTAATAAACGCAATGACGGCTTTCATAACATCAAAAGTATTATGCAAACAATAAGTCTTTATGATTATCTTGACATTTCAATAGAGCATGCTTTTGAAAATAAAATTTTATTAACCGGCAATTCCGATGAAATTCCTTATGACGAAAGAAATTTGGTATACAAAGCGGCTGATTTATTTTTAACAAAAGCTGATATAAAAAATACGGAAATTGTTATAAATATTGAAAAAAATATCCCCATAGCGGCAGGTTTGGCAGGCGGGAGCTCTGATGCAGCAGGAACATTATTTGGATTAAATCAATTATTTAAAATATTTACGCATAAGCAACTCGAGCGACTTTGTGCCGAATTAGGCTCTGACCTAAATGTCTGCCTGGACGGAGGATGTCTTTTGGCAACTTCAAGAGGTGAAATTACCCAAAAACTCCCAAGTATACAAAGTGATGTAACTTTAATTAAACCAAAACAACTGGGGATTTCTGCTAAAGAAGCTTATACAAAATACTCGACAAAAAGCTTTAAACCTCAAAATAAGATGACAGAAAAAATGGTTGATGCAATAAATAACAAAACTTCGATAGAACAATATTTGTATAATGACTTGGAATATGCTGTTTTTGATGATTATCAAGAATTACAGTTAATTAAACAAAAATATCCGCAAGCAGTTATGTCCGGCTCCGGTTCAACTTATTTTGTACTTCAAAACCTTGAAAGTTCTGATTTAAATAATAACTTCATTTTCATTAATGGTTTAAATTTTATATCCACAGGAGTAGCAATAAAAAATAACTCTTAACACAACTGACCTAATTTTAACAATGATGCGAGTAATTTTAAATCAAACTGTAAAAATTTAAGTCAGATACAAAAAAGAGTCCTTCTAAAAGGACTCTTTTTCATGTTTTGCGCAAAGAATTGTACCGCGCATGCTCGTTATTATTTTCTCTTATAACTAATCAACTTTTTTCAATGTAGGGAATGCTATTACATCCCTGATGGTTGGTGAGTTTGTTAAAAGCATTACGAGTCTGTCTATTCCCATCCCCATTCCGCCGGTTGGCGCGAGTCCATATTCAAGTGCATTGATGTAATCTTCATCAATCTCCATTGCTTCTTCATCTCCGTTTGCCTTTGCCAAAGCTTGTGCTTCAAATCTATGGCGCTGGTCAATTGGATCAGTAAGTTCAGAAAATGCATTAGCGATTTCCCACCCATTAACACGAGTTTCAAAGCGTTCGGTAAGTCTTTCATTATTTCTGTGAACTTTTGCGAGCGGAGAAATCTCTCTCGGATAATCTAAAATATGAACGGGCTGAATCAATGTTGGCTCAACTTTTGCCTCAAATACAGCCTCGACAATTTGTCCCCAGTTCATTTGTTCGTCAACTTCCGCATGAAGTTCCTTGGCTTTTTCATACGCTTCATTAACAGTAAAAATTTCGCCGAAGTCAACTCCTGTATATTCCTTTATTGCACCTAACATTGTCTTTCTATCCCACGGAGGAGTTAGGTCTATTAAATTATCCCCATACTGAACTTTTGTTGTACCTAAAACTTCTTGTGCGACATAAGCAACCATATTTTCAGTTAATGCCATCATTTCATTATAATCAACAAAAGACTGGTAAAGCTCAATCATAGTAAACTCAGGATTGTGGCGAGTATCAATACCTTCATTTCTGAAGCATCTTGAAAGTTCAAAAATCTTATCATTCAAACCGCCAACCATAAGCCTTTTCAGGTGTAGTTCAGGTGCGATCCTGAGTGTTAAATCCATATCAAGAGCATTATGATGAGTTATAAACGGTTTCGCATTAGCACCTGATGCCTGAGTGTGAAGCATAGGGGTTTCAACCTCAATAAAACCTTGTTTAAATAAGTATTCACGAATCTTTTGTACAATTAAACTTCGTTTCCTTAAAGTATCTCTCGTAGATTCATTCACAATCAAGTCCAAATATCTTTGACGATACTTTGTTTCTGTATCAGACATATTGTGATAAGATTTTAGCTGCTCAAGTTTTTCTTCGCTTATTTGTTTGTTTGGTAAAGGAAGAAGCGATTTTGAAAGCACTTTGAAATCTTTTGCTTTAATGGACAATTCACCTCTCGGAGTTCTTCTTATTGTTCCATGAAAACCAATTATGTCACCAATATCAATAAGCTTGAGCGTTTTAAACATTTCTTCAGGCATATTATCTTTGTGTGAGAAAATTTGAATTTTACCTGTTGTATCCATCAAATCTATAAACATGCCTGTATTTCTTATCGCCATTACTCTTCCTGCAACAGAATAACTGTCTTGAGTTTCTTCGCCCGCAGGCAAGTCTTTGTATTTTTCCTGCAAGTCTGCGGCATTAGCATTTCTGTCAAATACGTAAGGATACGGATTTATCCCCTTATCTGCAAGTTCTGCAAGCTTTTGAATTCTCGTTTGCCTTATAGTTTCTTTAGCCGATACCGGCTCTTTTAATTGTTCTGTCATAAGTTCTATAATCCTCTTTTATCTATATTTGCCAACTATTTAAATATTCAACCTGTTCTTGTGTAAGTGTGTCAATTTTAATGCCCATTGCTTCCAGTTTAAGGCTTGCAATTTCATAATCGATTGACTCAGGAAGTGTATGAAGTTTGCATTCCAACTTACCTCTGTTTTTAACAATATATTCCATACCCAAAGCTTGATTAGCAAAACTCATATCCATAACAGAAGCAGGATGCCCTTCTGCTGCACCCAAATTAACCAATCTGCCCTCAGCAAGTACATAAATTGATTTCCCGTTATTAAGTTTGTATTCTTCCAGATAAGGTCTTATGCGCTTGATTTCCGTTGTATATTTTTTCAAGTCCGGAACATTAACTTCCCAATCGAAGTGACCGGCATTAGCAACCATAGCACCGTCTTTCATAGATAGAAGGTGCGGGATGTCAATGACATGTTTATCTCCTGTAACTGTTAAGAATATATCACCAACAAGGGCTGCTTCCGCTATAGGCATTACTCTATAACCTTCCATAGCCGCTTCAAGGGCCTTTAGAGGGTCAACTTCACAAACTATTACATCAGCACCGAGTGCCTTTGCTCTCATTGCACAACCCTTACCACACCAGCCATAGCCTGATATTACAACAGTTTTGCCTGCAATAAGAATGTTTGCAGCTCTCATAATTCCATCCATTGAACTTTGACCTGTTCCGTAACGATTGTCATATAAGTGTTTTGTAAGACTTGTATTAACTCCAACAGCAGGAAACTTCAATGAACCTTCTTTTTCCATGGCCTGTAATCTAATAATTCCCGTTGTTGTTTCTTCTGTAGAACCAATAATGTTTTCTAACAATTCAGGATAGTCTGTATGAAGCATAGAAACCAAATCACAACCATCTTCTATAACCAAATTAGGCTTATGCTCAATCGCATGCTTAATGTGGCTTTTGTATTGTTCAACTGACTCACCGGCAATAGCATAAACAGGAATATTATGGTATTTGACCAGGGCCGCAGCAACATCATCTTGTGTTGATAGCGGGTTTGACGCTACTAGAACCGTATCTGCGCCACCCGCCTGCATTGTTAAGCAAAGTGCAGCAGTTTCTTTTGTAACGTGTGAACATGCTGAAAGTCTCAAGCCTTCAAACGGTCTTTCTTTTTCAAACCTTGTCCTTATTTTTGATAGAACGGGCATGTCTTTTATTGCCCAGTTAATATTATTTTCTCCTTGTTCAGCGAGATTAATATCTTTAATATCACATTTCATTTCCATACAAGTCATTTTTTAATTCCTTTTTTTAAATTTGTAACACTTACTGTATACATATTATCACTAACATGGACAACAGCCCACCTCAGGGGATTAATATTACGTTTCTTTAATTCGTCTTCGATATATTCGGTTGTCAGAAACCTTTTTTTTGTTATTTCAATTATTAGTGACTCAGCCTGCATATAAGAAATCATAGCATAAACAAAATAGTACGGCATTTAACCGTACTATTTTTGAAGTATATTCTATTAGTTCTACGCTTCCGGAGCTTTTTCTTCAGATTTAGCTTCTTCCGCAGGAACTTCTGCTTCGGTTTTAGCAGCTTCTTCAGCAGCCTTTGCTTCTTCTGCTGCTTTTGCAGCTTCAGCTGCCTTAGCTTCTTCCTCAGCCGCTTTTTTTGCAAGTGCTTTCTTTGACAATTTTACCGTTTCTTTCTTTTTATAATTCAAAGAACCGTCAGCATTACAGTTAGCAATTAAGTATTTTACAGTATCTGTAGGCTGAGCACCTTTTTTAATCCAAGCTTCAGCGCTTTCTTTGTTGAGTTTCATATCTTTAGTTTTTGGATTGTAATAACCCAATTCTTCAATAGGTCTGCCTTCACGTTTTGTAGTTGAATTAATTACGATAACTCTGTATGTAGGAGCTTTCTTTGCACCTAATCTTTTTAATCTGATTTTTAACATTCTTTTTTCCTTCTTTATTTATATTTCGCTTGATAAAAAACCAGCCGTCTGTTTTTTATCCCGAACGATTCTAAGAGGATACGAACCGCTCAAATATAAATAACCACAAACTTACTTTAGAATCAAGAGTTTTATTAATATAAATTAAGTTGTAAAATATTTTTAATAAGATATTTTGAGAACAACTATTTTATGCAAGACAGAAGATACAATGCTTTCAGCGATTATTTAAGACAGAAATTTGGTGCAAAAGTATACAAGGTTACACTTGATGCGGGATTTTCCTGCCCGAATCGTGACGGAACACTTTCTGACAAAGGCTGTCTTTTTTGTGATGAAAGCGGAAGTTTTTCACAGACACACTCAAATATATTGAGTATAAAAGAGCAGATAGAATCGGAAATGGAGTTTCTCTCGAAGCGTTTTAAAGCAGAAAAATATATGTCATATTTTCAGGCATATTCTAATACGTATAAACCGGTAAAAGAGCTTGAAAAAATATACAAAGAATCGCTCGACCATCCCGATATTGTAGGAATTTCCATAGGTACTCGTCCTGATTGTGTTGATGATGAAAAGTTATCTCTGATTAATTCATTTGCCCCTGATTATTACACATGGATCGAGTACGGT
This sequence comes from Candidatus Gastranaerophilales bacterium, assembly GCA_016287985.1. Taxonomy (GTDB): domain Bacteria; phylum Cyanobacteriota; class Vampirovibrionia; order Gastranaerophilales; family Gastranaerophilaceae; genus CAG-196. Next base: position 23,853 of record JAEEXX010000005.1, on the reverse strand, counting down.
TTGCAATCCGCCAATAATAAAACATTAAAGAAAATTAATCGAGGGCACGATTATGACTGTTTTTTAAGAACTTATGAAAAAACAAGGAAGTATGGCGGAATAAATATTTGCGTTCATGTAATTTTAAATCTTTTTGAGACATACGAAGAAATGATGAATACGGCAAAAAAAGTTGCCGCTCTTGAACCGGATGGAGTAAAAATTCATATGCTATGTGTTCTCGAAGGAACAAAATTGGAAAAGATATACAATCAAGGTAAATTAAATTTGATGACTGAAGATGAATATGTAAATGTTGTTTGTGATTTTCTTGAATACCTGCCTCCAGCAACGACTATCCACAGACTTGCCGGGAACGGATTGCGTACAGCATTGGTAGAACCGAGGTGGATTGGGCGGAAACTGGATACAATGAACCGTGTTACTTGGGAGCTTGAACGTCGAAACGCAAGACAAGGAAGTAGATTTAATTTACTTAGCGAAAAAATTATATAATGCCCCGCTTTTTATGTTAAAATTAAAACCAAATGAGGATATAAAATTATGAGAATGTCAAAATTATTTGTTCAAACCTTGCGTGAGTTTCCTTCTGATGCCGAAGTTATTTCACACAAGTTACTTGTTAGAGCAGGTTATATAAGGAAACTTGCGATGGGGGTTTATAACTATTTACCTCTCATGTGGCGGGTTTTGAAAAAAGTTGAAAATATTGTCAGAGAAGAAATGGACAATGCAGGTGCGCAGGAGCTTTTAATGCCTTTCGTTCAGCCGAAAGAACTCTGGGAAGAATCAGGCAGATGGGGCGCCTACGGTGGTGAGCTTATGAGGTTGACTGACAGACATGGACGTGAAATGTGTCTTGGCCCTACTCATGAAGAAATCATTACGGCAATCGCACGTGATGGGCTAAAGTCCTACAAACAATTACCTGTAAATCTTTATCAGATTCAATCTAAATTTAGAGATGAACGTCGTCCTCGTTTTGGACTTCTCAGGGGACGTGAATTTATTATGAAAGATGCTTATTCTTTTGACACATCACAAGAAGGATTGGACAAAGAGTATCAAAATATGTGGAATGCATACACTCGAATATTTAAGCGTTGTGGTCTTGATACAAAAGCTGTTCAATCAGATTCTGGTGCTATTGGAGGGAAAGTAAGCCACGAATTTATGGTTATAACTGATACAGATGCAGGTGAGAATGACGTATTCTATTGCGATTGCGGTTATGCTGCGAATTCGAATCATGCGATTTCTGTCTTACCTGCGGGGGCAAATGTAACAGGGAATTGGCAAACCCCTCAGATAATCGATACTCCGAATACTCATTCTATAGAAGAACTTTGTGACTTCTTGCATATCGAACCCACTATAATCGTAAAATCACTTGTTTATATTGTAGATAAAAATCCGGTTATAGCTTTAATCCGAGCCGACAAGAATGTCGAAGAAACAAAACTTTTGAATGCCATAGGCGGGAATGAAATTCGTATTGCCGTTGCAGCAGAAATAGAAGATATAATGGTTCAAAATGGGTTTAATGCTGATAAAGGATTCATTGGACCCAATGGGTTAAAAGAATATAATGGCGTTCCGATAAAGTTTGTTGCAGATAAAACCGTTACAGATATGAAAAACTTTGTAATAGGTATAAATCAAAAGGACAAACATGGCGTTGGGTATAATTGGGGTTCTGAAGTCGATTTACCTCAAACCGTTACTGACGTAAGACTTGTTGAAGCAGGTGAACTATGCCCTGATTGCGGAAAACCCTTAAAAGTTACAAGAGGAATAGAAGTCGGAAATATATTCCAACTTGGTACTAAATATTCTGAGCCTATGAACGCAGTTTATACAGATATCGACGGCAAAACAAAGCCTTACATTATGGGATGTTACGGAATAGGTATTTCAAGAACGGCAGCAGCTGCCGTTGAAGCACACCACGATGAAAACGGAATCAAGTGGCCGCTTGGGATTGCACCTTATCATGCGGTTGTGATTCCTGTGAGTACAAAAGACGAACTTCAGATGAAAGTTGCTGAGGATATTTATAAAACCCTTATAAAACACGGAGTTGAAGCAGTTATTGACGACAGAGACGAAAGAGCAGGGGTTAAATTCAAAGATGCTGACTTAATCGGATTCCCATACAGAATTACGGTCGGAAAAGGAATTACAGACGGCCTCGTTGAATTTAAGGTCCGTGAAACGAATGAAATTTCGGATATTAAACCGGAAGAAGCTGCAGAAATTATTATTACAGCCGTAACAAATCTAAAGTAACAGAAGTAAGGCAAAGGGAGGATTCAACCTATCTTACTCTGCCTATTTACCTTCCGCAAAAAAAAGCTTGAGCGGAAACTCAAGCGGAATAAATTGGTTAATTAATAAGGTATTTTATAAGGTTAAATTATTAATATTTACTATTTAAACCAGTTCTTAGGGTTAAGCTTTGACCAAAAACTTGTTGTTGCTGCAGCCGTTGTTGTAACTGCAGACGAAGGTTTTTTTCTGCCTTTTATTATTAATATCGGCGTAGCTATTATAATCGCCGCAGCTAATAGCCCTTTCCACAGTGACGGAGATGAAAAAACTTCACCCTTTTTTGCTTCTTTGGCTGATGCCGTTATCGAGCTTTTAAAATCGCTTCCGTTATAATCCCCCGAAATATCATCAAAATTTTTACCGACTCCCGCATAACCATTTACTGCTGCAGAAGGATTTGAGTACCCAATATTGCTTCCTCCATACCCGTAACTTGAGCTTTGTGTACCGGTATTAGTACCATTTGAAAGACCGGCATTTGGAGCTGAGTTGCCATAAATTACTCCATATTGTGAATATGGGTAACTGATTCCTCTATCGGCACTGTAACCATACGTTTCCGGCGACATTCTGTCAACTGTTGACTGACTTGAATTGTTACTTGAACGAGAAAAAGAATCATAAGAATTTCCATAAGAACCATAAATACCTCCATTCGTTGCTGAACCAAGATGTTGAGAACCGTTTATGCCGGAACTTTGGCCAAAACCCACTCCTGCTATTCCGTTCCCTATAGCTTGCCCCATATTTTCACTGCCTAATACTGATTGTTTTATACTTCCCAGTTGCGGTGTTGAACCTATACCGTAATTTTGCGCCATGGCAGACTGTATCATCGGTGTCATTTCATATGCCTCATATGGTATATGATCTAATACACCGTTATAATAAAGATAGTCTAGTGAACCGGGCATTACTGTCATAAATTAAACACCTTACTTCTAACACACATATATATAAAGTTTTTTTCTTTGCAAAAATTGCTTAATTCATGTGATTTTGTTAAGATTTATTAAAAAGGTTTTAAAATTGTCTGATTTAATAAAAAAATATTGGATACTGCTAATATCTGAAATTCTTATTCTTATCGTTTTTTGTCTTTTCTACGGACGATTTGGCGATATAATGGTGGATTCTTTCAGAGAAGCTTATATACCCGAACAAATGCTTAATGGCAGTATTTTGTATAAAGATATTTTCTGTATTTACCCGCCATTAGGTTATTTAATCAACGAATTTCTATACAAAATATTCGGAGTAAATCTTTATGTTATATACTTTTCAGGACTTATTAGCGCATTGGGAATTTTTTATTTCCTTAACAAAATTCTGAATATCTTTTTAGATAAGCTTATTATTGCCGGAATAAACCTATTTTTAATTGCGGGGCTAATATTATCTCCAAATGTTTTTAATATCTTTCTGCCATATTCTTCAGGAATAGTGTACGGATTATTATTTTCTATGGCTTCAATTTATTTCGCACTCAATAAAAAATTCCCGTTAGCTTATTTATTATGCGGACTTGCAATTTGTTCGAAAGCTGAATTTTTATTTTTGTTCCCTGCCCTTTTATATTTTTCGAAAAAAGAATCATTTTTAAAAAACATTTTGGCTTTTATTTCTCCATTCTTTGCAGTACTTGGTATTTTATTAATTCAAGGTATACGTCCTTCAGATTTATTAACTGCCTTGTATACGATTCAACTTATTGGCAGTACAGATACATTACAGAATTTTTATTTTTCTATGGGGTTAGTACCAAATATCGCACACGTACCGCTTTACTTGATTAATTTCGTAAAATTTATTCTTCCAATAAATTGGAGTTTATATCAGGAAATCTTGATTTGGGGATTTCCTGTCATGGCGATTTTATTTGCATTCAGGTATAAAAACTTAAGTGTTAGAGAGAGATTTTTGGTAATTCTGTCAATTTTGGTTTCCTTAAAAGTATTCTTCGGACTGACCATCCAATCATACGGAGTATATTTTCTGCCCTTTTGTTTATTACCAATCGCATTATTGTTGAAAGGAAATTTCAGAAAAGTTTTCGGAATATTATTGATAATATGGGCATTGATTATAGGATTTAACAATGCAAAAATACTATCCGCAAAGAATTATATTTTGGATTCATCAAGAGGAATAGTTAAAGTTGATCCGTCAATTGGAAAATCCATTGATGAAATTATTCGATTTGTAAATTCTGTACCATCAAATTCGACAGTCGTTGTTTATCCGGAATGCTTAGCCGTAAATTATTTTTCAGAAAGAAAAAGCGATAACAAGTTCTATTCCTTGATTCCTTTATATATAGAAACGTTTGGAGAGGAAACAATCTTAAAACGTTTGGAAAAATTCCCACCCGATTATATCATTGTAAGCAATTATGACACCTTTGCATATGGTTATAGTCATTTTGGGAAAGATTACGGGGTAAAAACATACGAATATATTATAAAAAACTACAATAAAACCAAAGAATTTAATGATAGTTACAAAGTTTATTATAAAAACCCTGCTTGACTCTTAACAGACTTTGTTATAAACTCATTCATGCCGAAGTATAGTGCTGTGGTATGCCTTGCTCGGAAAGCGTAGTACAAAAGGGGCGTAAATAAGCTGGTAGTTGTAAATTCAACCCAATATATTTACCCCAAGGAGATGAAAAATGCCAAAATTAAAAACTCACCGTGCAGCAGCTAAAAGATACAAAGTTACTGCAACAGGTAAAATTACAAGAAGACATGCAGGTATCGGACACTTGCTTCAACACAAGTCGGAATCAAGAAAACGTAAGATTTTTGGAGATGTTGTAATCTCTGAAACTCATGAAAATCTGATTTCTAAAGAGTTACCTTACAAGAAGTATTCAAGATAGGAGTGTTGAACAATGAGAATTAAACGTGGAAATGTATGTCGCAACAGACACAAAAAAATATTAAAGCTTGCTAAAGGCTTCAAAGGTGCAAGAAGCAGAATCTTCAAAGTAGCTAACATCGCTGTTATGAAGGCTCTTAAGTATGCTTACAGAGACAGAAGAGCTACTAAGAGAAATATGCGCAGACTTTGGATTGTAAGAATTAATGCAGCTGTTAGAGAACAAGGTATGAGCTATTCAAGATTTGTTAATGCTTGTAAGAAAGCTAACATCCAAGTTAACAGAAAAATGCTTGCTGACCTTGCAGTAAATGATAAAGAAGCCTTCCAAATAGTTGTAGATACAGCTAAGGCAGCTCTTTAATAAATGTCAAAAGAAACGGGCGGTCACCTTTGGTGACCGCCCGTTCGTTATACTTTACTTCTCTTCGTCTTCTTTTTTCTTAGTTTCTTCAGCTTTTTCGTTTACTATGTTACTTGCATCCTGAATAGTCTGACCGTATGACCAAGCTTTTGCAGTAGATTTTCTTAATGCACCCTGTATTTTATTGCCACCTTTTTGCTCCATTACATCATACTCAGCTACAAACTCGTGTTCAACACCGTCATAGTATGTATATTGTGTATTATTCACGGTATCTCCAACCATTTCATAACCGGATGCTTTTACATATTTGTCATATTTACTACCGTTACCATTTCCTATACTGAAAAAATTAAACCACGAAGTTCGTTGCTTTCTTAAATCATCTCCATTTATTACAGCTTCTCTTCCATACTGTTTGGCAGAGGATTGAATTTGTTCACCTGCTGAGTGATATTCTTCTGTTGCATCTGCTATATCACCGAGTTGTTCATTAAATCCGTCAAGTTTTGCTATTGTCGATTGAGAAGTACCGGTTAAGGAATCAACCTGTCCACTGGCGTTCTCAGCAGTAGCCTGGTAGTTTTCTCTTTGTCCTCTAAGCCACTCGAGTTCACGTTTTTCTGAATCGGTCAGATTTTCTTCACCCTTGGTTTCTAATTCCTCAATACGTGCATCTATCTGTTCTATACTCGTATTTGAATCAGTAAACTCATCTCGAGCTTTGTCAATCTCCTGCATTATTTTGTCATATTCTTCAATAACATCATCCATTTCACCTTGTATATCATATATAGTTTTATCGGCAGAATTTAAATTACTAATCAACTCTTTACCGAGGTCAGAAATTTCATCTAAGATATCAATTCGCCCTTTTCTGTTATAATCATGCGATTTAAAGATATTGTGAATTTGTGTTTTAATATCGTCTGCGCTAATTTTATCTAGTGACATTTTTAAACTCCTTATGGTTATCCCTTTTGCATGTATAACGGCAGTTTGGAGTCAAAACTTTAGAGAAAAAATAAAAATTGTTACAAAAGTTAATATTACAACAAAAAAGAGCGACTTCTCATCGCTCCTTTTATTTGCCGATGGTCGGGGTCGAACCGACACGTAGTTGCCTACACCAGATTTTGAGTCTGGCACGTCTACCAATTCCATCACATCGGCATGTTCTAATTCAACTTTCAAATTTTTACCACATGTGATGGAATCGGTAGTCTATATTTCTCCGCTTTGGAAAATTCATATTCTCCATATATTGCTTAGCCTACCCGCTTCGGTCAGCCATCACATCGGCATGTTCTATTTTCAACGTAAAACAATTAAATCAGAAAAATATTCAAATTTCAATTCCTATTTTTACTTTCATTTAATTATCCTTATAAACAATACCAAAGCTAATTATAATTTGACCCATAAAATAGAATAATATCGTTATGAGAAAATTTTTATCAATAATAATTTTAATATTCTTTTTGTCTTTGCAAACATATGCTGCATCAACTTTTGAAGGCGGCGTAAGTGCAGAAGGCAAGGGTAAATCAAGCAGAATTGTGGATAAAGCTACCGGTGGCGGTGTCGGCGGAGCAAAAATAACACTTCCAAAACAACAATATTCCACAAAAACCGATTCCGACGGATATTTTGAGCTTGATACTTATATAGACGGAACGTCAATCATGTCAATCCAAAAGGAAAATTATAAACCTTATTCAGTTACCGTAACAGACCAAACATTCTCTGCGCCTATCGTTATCGGTATTGAAAAATCTAATGCCCATGATTTAGTTGTAGATTCAAGCATGTATCACTTAGGAGATAACAACTATTCCGATTTATCCGCAAATGCCGAAGAATTTCGTATGCAGGCAATTGGTCCTTTTTATACAAAAAGATTTATCTTAAAAAACCTCAAATTTAATAAACCTATATTTTTGGTTATCGGCTCTATTATAGGTATAGACACAGAAATGGCACGTTCAATCGGACAAAATAAAATTGCTAACGCTTTTTCATCCCCTCCCGAAATATTTTTTAACGGAAACAAAATTTCTGAAATTCAGATAAACGGCGACGGACAAAGAATTAAAGTACCGCATTCACTTATCAAGAAGAATCAAGTCAACGAAGTTACAATTAGAACAGGAAGAAACCTTATGCAAACCGCATATATTGATTATGATGATATTGAATTTATGAACCTATTTTTTGAGAACTAGGGTGGGGGTAAATGTAGGAGTAAATGTAAATAGTCGTTACATTTCTTAAACTTATCTGTTTATTCAGGCAATTCATGAACATTCCATGACTTTATATAAGTAAGGGGATATTTTTATGAATAAAAGTTCCATGCTTGAACTGGCGCAAGTAATTGCCAATAAAACAACATTTCTTCAAGTAGCACGCACCGCTATGAAAGGTAACGTTGTGCAAAAAGATATGGTTGTGGCAGGGAAACAAGCTGTTAGATTTTTTGACAAAGCACCTGATTTTATTCAAAGTTTTGTTGAAGGAATAAACCCCAAAAAACTATCTGTAAAATACGGCGTCAAAGGTTATGAAGGTTCTTCCGTCACCGGATTCAAAATTTTTGACGGCGATACAGTTGTCGCAAAAGGTGCGTTAGGTCTTGATAAAACTTTTGGCAAAGAACCTTTTGTACAATTTAATATGAGATTAACTCCAAAAGCAGGTGAAGCAAGTTTGGGATTTAAATATAACGGTAACAGCATATTTGGTCCAAATATGTCTGCTTCACAAACCTTAAAATCAGGGAAATATAACACTCATATGGCATATGGTGACACAATGCGTCTGGATTATGTTGAAACTGAAGGCTTTTCAGATTATATGCGTGCGTGCGGAGTTGACTATCATTTTGACAAAATGGAAATTGTAAGTGCAAGAGAAATAGCCGAAAATCAGGTAAATTCAAATAGAAGAATGCGCGAAATGGTTGGCGGTAGACACGTATACACAAAAGAGGAACGCGCAAGCAGAAAATTAATAGAAGAAAGCTTAAAAAAACGTAAACCCCAAAAAGATTTAGGCCTAAAAATTAAAAAAGAATATAAAGGAATGCCTGAACAAGCAATTGATGCAAAAATCAAAACTGTGGAAAAGTTAGCCCCAAATACTATAGTAGATAGAACGTATTTGCAAGAACTAATTGCAAAAGAAGAAATTTTACCATATTTTAACAGTTCTACTGTTAAAAAAATTAAAGAGCTAAATTGTCCAAAAGAAGAATTGGCGGAAAGACTTACAAAAATATTTATGGAGGAAATGGGATATAATCCGGAATTAATAACAATAAACCAGAAAGCATCAACAGTACTTTACAGCAACATGAGCGCCAGTTTTGAGCCTATAAAAGGTTTTATACAAATTGATCCGTCTTTAATCAAAGCAAAAGAAACAATGGCCTGCATGTTGCGTCACGAATTAGATCATTTTGATTTATCTGCAAGACTAGCAAAAACAATAGGATTAGAAAAGTTTTATGATGCAATCTCAAAAGGAAGTAATTTTACAAAAGCATCTATAAATAGAAAGTTCTGGGAACGAGCCATTGTTGATGCAAAGCCATTAACTAAAAGTGAAGCGAACAGATATATGGATGCAGTAAAAAAATACTATTGCGTCGATGCATATGATGGTTTTGAAAAACAACTATTGTATCACAATAATGCCCTTGAAAGCAGAGCTTATGATATACAAGCTTCTTTAGCCCAAAGTTTAGGTGTCGATACTAAAGATATAGTTTATCAAACTTTTTCAGAAAGCAGATGCTGCAGAAAAATGTCAAAGGAATTAGACAGAATCCTTGGGAAAGATGGAACACAAACCGAAAGAGATGAATTAATCTTATCCATAATGCTTGATGAATATATGAAAGCAGATATTAAAAAATTTAATATATTCAAAATATATGATAATGTGCTGGAAAGACTAAAACGTATGTAAAACTATCCTTTTATCTTGCACTCACAACACAGCTGGCATGCACCGAATGTTCCGCCCGAGGCTTTAAGATTCTTTCTGAAACAGCAATATTTTGGATCATTGAACAAATCTTTTAAACTTTTTTCTTTTACATTCCCTATTTTTAAAGATAAACACGGATATACAAAACCTTCGGGGTTAATCATCATATCGCTGTATGGATAAAGGCAGGGTTTGTAAATTTCGTTAACAGGTTTGTCAGAAGGGGTTTGAAAAAATTTTTCAATACCTTCAAGCGGATTTTTCATATATTCAAATTTTGGTGCAAACCTAAGTTTTACATTCGATTTTTTTGAAAGCGACTCAATCTCTTTATAAACCTCTTTGAAATGTTCTATGTCAAAATAAAGCTCAATTGGATAGTTTTGGGCAAACTCAGGTATAAAATTCTCCTGTAAAACGGAATTTTGTTTCCAATGATTGTTTCTCAAAAATGAAACAGACAGGAAATTAAACCTCTCTTTATCACAGAGTTTATATAATTTCACTAAATCATCAAGATTGTTTTCAAGTACAATTGTCTTTATATCAATCATTTGTTTTGGAGCTTGCGATTTTAGTTCTTCCAAATTTGAAATAATTTTATCAAAAATTCCGCCTTTACCCCTATTTTTGTCATGAGTTTCTCCGTATCCGTCAAGAGAAACGGAAAGCAAAATCGGTTTGTATTTCTTGAAAGACTCAATTTTATCCCTATCAAGCAGGATTCCGTTTGATACAACATGAACTTTTTTCAATGTTTTTTTACAAGAATATTCAAGGAGCTCATCAAAATCCTTTCTTAAAAAAGGTTCTCCGCCAACCAACGTAATAATCCCATAAAAAGGGATTTGATTAATTACTTTTTTCCATTCTTCCGTCGTAAGTTCCTGTTTGTTTCTTTCTTCACCAATATAGCAATACGGACAATTCAAATTACAGCGATATGTAAGCTCCAAGAAGTATCTCAAAGGAATAAGAGCCTTTCCATACCGATTATTGTATGAAAGTTTTGTATAACTCCATCTTAAAATGTCAAATAAATTTGAAAAGTCCATAAATCACCAAATATTCCTAAGCCCAATATTACCACAAAGTTTGATGTTTGTTTAATAAAATAAATCTAATATAGTATAGAATCCTCATCGCTCTAATATTTCCTCCCTGTTTAAGGGAGGTTTTATTTTTATATTTTGCTGGATTAAGAAATTTTTAGCAAAAAAGATTTTTACGGGTTTTATATAAAATAAATAATAAAAAGGAGCCCCGAAATATGTTAATTAACAATATATATTCTCTGCCAAATCAAATATTCCAAGCAACAAATGTAGTAGTTGTTAATGGGAAAAGACTTATTCCAAGGGCTGAATACAAAGGGCCGATTTTAAAACTTACAAAAGCAGACAACCAAGATATTGCCAAATTACAGAAACAAATAGAAAATCTTGAAATTGAACATATAAAAATAGTTTCAATATTATCAAATAAAAAATTTAATGGTTATGAAAAAGACTATTATAATGATACTTGTATAAAAATTGAACATCAAATAAATACATTAAAAAACCAAATAGAACATATTAAATCAGTAAGACACCAAAAACAACTGCTCGGAACAACAAATCAGGGTACAGGGTCATAACCGCCTTCATTCAACGGGTGGCATTTACAAATCCGTTTAATTCCAAGCCAAGAACCTTTAATAAAACCATATTTTATAATTGCTTGTTTTGTGTATTCCGAACATGTCGGATAAAATCTGCATCTTGAAGGTGTTAATGCGGATATTTTTTGATAGATTGAAATTAAAAAAAGTGCTAATTTTTTCAAAATACACCTATTTTAGAGTTGACCAGATGGTCGGAGAGTCTGTTTCACAGTCAAGAATCTCAATAATTCTGTATTTCGGATATCCTGTGGTTGTTATGTGTTTAATTCCGTTAACGTCATTTTCTGCATTTATGTCAAACCCGGAAACAATTGATATGACATTTTTATGATTAGAAAGCATCTTAAAATATTCATCAGCTTTATAGGTACGGTATGCTTCCGCTTCTGCAGGAGGATAAATTGGAAAATGCTGGATTATCACTACATGTTTGTTTGAGTATTTTGTTAGTGTTTTATCAAGCCAGTCAATTACTTCTTCTCTGTAATACCCAAACGGAGTTGCTATAAATTCTTTTGAACCGTCAGCTACGACAAATACTACATCTTTTTTCTTGAATACATAGTTAGGCGAATTAATGTTTCTTAAATTATTCTTGTTTACAATTTTTATATAATCAACTTTTGAAAGTCCTTTTTTCCTGTGTAAATCCTTATGTCCGAGAGCTATATAGAAGGGCGTATTTAATTTTTTCGCTTTTTTCAAAAAAGCTTTGAGACATTTTTCATTTGGAGAAGCAATATTATTTCCTGTAAAAATCACAAAATCCAGATTTTTCTCTTTATTAATACTCTCTATAGTCTTTTCAAAACCGGAAACAAAGTCTTTTGAATTTGGCGAGTATTTCAGATTGTCAATTTGAACAAATTTAACCTCATTTGCTAATACACCAAAAGCAGACAATAAAAAAGCAAAACTAAAACAAAACAGTTTCTTCATTTATTTCTCCATAGTTCAACAGAATGATTTTACCACAAAAACACTGGAAAAACTTAAAAAAAGAGTTATAATATACATGCAATGTATAATATGGAGTCAAAAGAGATGTCTTTTAACTTCAGCAGCGATAATATCAACCAATTTAAGGCGCAATCTGCTTACAAAGACGGAAGCGGAATGGGTGGCGGCGGAATGTATTTCAGGCAAAATAAAAAACGCAAAGATCAGCCTGAAGATGACATTTTTGAAACACATGATGAACATTCTGAAACAATGCTTGACGAAGAACTTAAGGAAGAAGATATCCCTCAAGATAACATCGTTAACAAATTTGTAAACTGGTTTCGCCCCAAAAATTCCTAAACATTCTTGTTTCGTTTATCGTCAAGTTGTTTTTTAATGCATACTTGAGATATGTAATCCCTATCTCTATTAGAAATATCCGAGTATGTAAAGGATATTTTATATCCATCATCTGTTTTCTCGCTTCGTACATAGCGCATTTTTGCACAAACGAGACGTTCTTCAACCATCATTTCTATTTCTGCATCATCTTCCGAAAATACATGGTTTGGAAGGACAATACTTACACCGTTAGCAGAAATATCAATAGTTTGTGTTGTGTAAGTTTCAGTCAATTCACCATTTCTAACATAATATACACAGCTATATGAGGCAGGAATTCTGAAATATTCCCTATTCTGCTGGTATTCTAAGCTGCTTGGAGTTTCCATAAAGAAGAAAATATAAGGTTCTTCAATTAAATATGATTTTAATTTCGTTTTAGTTCTGTACAAACCTTCAGAACAAATAATGCTCAAAGTTGTTTGCTGAGGGGTTTTTATGTCAAACTTTTCTTCATATCTCAAACACGTTACAATTTCTTTTTCATCCATTTTTTTAATTGCCGCTTTAACTGAAACGGGATTACCGTCCATATTTGCGTACAATATTTTCACGTATTTAATATTCTCAATACTTAAGTTAAATTTCATAATTACCCTCTTTCTTGAATTTTAACACGTATTTGCATTTAATACAATTACAGGCTGAAAAATACATCAAAACGTTCGTTTCTATTAACGCTGGCTGCGGTTATTGTATATCTTGGTATTTGGAAACTGTATATTGTGTTCGATTTGATTCCCAATTTATATTCAGCCTCATATTTTGTCCAGTTCATGTAGAATGATTCAAGGGAATCCGAATTAAATTTCATACGTTTTGAAATTTTTTTATAATCCCTGTTTTTTATTTCCTCAATATCAATCCCGCAGTCAAAATCCGAAACCGCTATTGCAATATATTCATTTGAATGACTAACGGAAAAATTTTTTTCATTTTTTTCTAACTTGGGTTTTCTACCGTCAAAAATTATATTAAAATTTTCTATTTTATAAACTTCTCTTAGAATTCTGTCTAACATGAGATAAGTTAAAGAATGAGTTTTTTCCTGTTTACTTTTTGCAAAACTTTTATGACAAAATTTTTGTAACAATTCGGTGTCTATATCATCAGCTTTTTTTGAATTAATAATAAAAATATCCATAAATATATTTTATCACACAGTTTATATATAAATTTAATTTTTTGCATATGCAGCATAATATACATTTTGATGTATATCGTAGCAACCTTTATATGTGACTTTCTTTTGCCGAAAAGAAAGTCACACAAAGAAACTCTCCTCGCTGAACTGCGCTAATTAATCAACTGTAAGGCTCAACCCAAAGCTCGCAAACTCGGGTGCTATGCCCCCTCAAACATGCTCGCTCTGTTATTGTTTCGCCAACGTTGATTATTAGCTCCGTTATGCTCGGAAGAAATACATTTTTTGTACAGAGTCCGTGTTGTGCAGTAACTTTAACGAGCATAAGAGATTCGGCGAAGCCGAAATTAAAACTACAGCCGAGCGTAGCGAGGATGTTGGAAACAATTGCGTGGTTTCTTTTTCTTTCTTTGCCGTTCTTTCTTTTTCTTTACTTCGCAAATAAAGAAAAAGAAAGAACGGTATAAGTAAAGAATTATAAATTTAATACATCAAAATATATAAAAAGTTAAATTATAGAAAGGAAAACATGGTTAAATATAAATTATTGAATAAACAAAAAGAATTTATAGAAATACCCCACTCAAACCAGTTGGATGTAGCAATATATCAAGGCGGATTTGGTAGCGGAAAAACTTGGTGCGGCTCACTTTTAGGCATATTGCTTGCAAGAAAATACCCCGGATGTCGTGGACTTGTCGGCGCAAAAGAATATGAACTTGTCAGAAAAACCACCCTCGTAAGCTATTTAGAGCATTTAAATATTCTGGGTTATGTTTGTGACAAAGATTTTACATATAATAAAATAGATAAGATAATAAGATTTTCAAACGGTTCGGAAATTCTATTTTCTGCCCTTGATGACCCTGAAAAATTTAAATCTTTAAACTTGCATTGGGCGGAAATTGAAGAAGCTTCTCAAATCAGTGATTCATCGTTTAAACAACTTTTAGGCAGATTGCGAAATACTTATAGAGGTAAAAATTGGGTGGATTTCAGATACCGTCTTTTCGGCCATACAAATCCTCAGCCTGATAAAGGCTGGATTTGGAAGCGGTTTGTAGAGAATTCTAAAGAGAACTATCGGCTTATAATCGCACCAACTACTAATAACATATATTTACCTCCGCACTTTATCCAATCAATGAAAGAAAGTTTTGATGAAGAATACTATAAAATTAATGTATTAGGAGAATTTGGAGATTATTCTTCGGGACTTGTAGTTAAAGGTTTTGATGATAAGAACAAGTTAAAACTCAAATATAATAATGATTTACCTCTTTATCTTACCTGCGATTTTAATGTTGATCCAATGTGCTGGGCTGTGGCACACAAAGATGAAGAGAATGTATATTTTCTTGACGAAATAGTAATTGAAAAAACAACTACTCAGCAGTGCATTGAA
The DNA here is from genome assembly GCA_016287985.1 of Candidatus Gastranaerophilales bacterium. Classification (GTDB taxonomy): domain Bacteria; phylum Cyanobacteriota; class Vampirovibrionia; order Gastranaerophilales; family Gastranaerophilaceae; genus CAG-196. The sequence goes on along the minus strand of JAEEXX010000005.1, from coordinate 8,723 downwards.
GAATTCCTCCGCCGTTATCCGGAACATAAATCAGAAATTATTATAAATGGTGATGCATCAGGTGATAATAGAAGTACTCAGAGCGAATATACCAATTATGCAATTATAAAAAATGCACTGAAAGATTATGGTTATAAAGATGTTAAATTCAAACTGAGGGACTATAATCCGCCTATTTTGAACAGGATTTCCGCCTTTAATGCGAGAGTTAGAAATTCAAAAGGAGAGCGTCACTTATTTGTTGATCCTAGAAAATGTAAATGGATTCTATATAATATTTACAATCTTTCGTTTAAAGAAGGTACAAGTATAGTAGACGTACCGAGTCACACAAGGATAAAATCCAGTCGTGAACTAAAGTTCCTTGAGCACCCATTTGATGCAATAAGTTATTTGGTTGAATATTATTGGAGATTACGGGGATAATAGGGGGATAAGGAATATACAGAATGATGTATTCAATATAAGTTAAAAAAAAGACCTCATAAGAGGTCTGTTGGAATTAAGAATAGCTGGAAGTATGAAAAAGATTTAATACTAATATTTAACTTGAATTGATATTCATGCGCTATCCCTTAAGTGGCTAAAATTTGTTTTTAAATATTAAACAAATGTCTATTGTATGATAAGATAATGCTATGAGAATCGGTTTTATACCTATAGATAACAGGCCGGTGTGCTATAATTTGCCTAAAGATATAGTATCAATTGATGGTGATATTGAATTGTTATTACCGCCAAGGGATTATTTGGGAAGTTTGACCAAAACGGCTAATATTGCAGGTATTTTTGATTGGCTTAAAAGAATTCCGACATGCGATTCAATAATAGTATCCTTGGATACAATCGCATACGGAGGATTAATTTCTTCCCGCAGAGGGGAAGAGTCCTTTGATGAAATCAAGCAAAGAATACTTCAATTTAAGGAAATTTTAAATGAAAAGAATGCAAAAATATATGCATTTTCGAGCATAATGAGAATTTCAAATAATAATTGCAACGAAGAAGAAAAAGAGTATTGGTCGGAATTTGGGAAAAATATTTTTGAATATTCTTATAACGAACACAAATACGGTAATGCTGATTATTCGAAGATTCCTTCTGAAATATTAACAGATTATTTGAATACCAGAAGAAGAAATTTTGAGATAAACAAAATATATTTAGAATGGCAAAAAGAAGGATTTTTTAATACCCTGATTTTTTCAAAAGACGACTGTGCTGAATACGGGTTAAACGTGCAAGAAGCGCAGGAACTTGAGAGATTGGGCGGGTTTACTAAAACCGGAGCAGACGAGATTCCATTAACTCTTTTAGCCCGTTCGGTAAAGAAAGATATAAGTGTTTTTGTTAAATATACAGAGCCGGATTGTACCGATTCGATATCGAATTATGAGGATGTTTCAATTGCAAAATCCGTGTCAGGGCAGTTGGATCTGGCCGGTTTTAAAGAAGTAAATGCAGAATCTGATGCGGATTTGGTTTTGCTTGTTAATAATTTTCGTGATAAACAGGGAGAACTTGTCATGGGTTGGGATACTCTGCCTTATGATAAAGAACTTAAGGTCCCGGACAAACTTTTTGCAGTTGCGGATGTGAGATATGCAAACGGTTCAGATGACGCTTTTGTAAGGCAATTATTACCAAAAATTGATAAAAATTTTATTGGCTATGCGGGCTGGAATACCTCTGCGAATACAATAGGAAGTTTGCTGGCAGAAATTAAAATTGCATATATGGCAAGTCAATATAATAAAAAAGCATTTAAAAGATTGCAAATAATGAGATTCCTTGATGATTGGGCATATCAAGCAAATGTACGAGCTCAAATAACAGAACCCTGTGATATAAGCGAGATTATGAAATCGTACGAATCAAAGTTGTTTGAAATATTTGATTTAAAATATACCCCAAAATACATTTACCCTTGGAATCGAACGTTTGAAATTGAGGTTGTATTGTAATTGTACATATTTGATAAAAAATTAGCGATTATGCATGTTATATTGTATTAGTATTGTTAAGAAATATTAAATCCTTAGAAATATAGGTTTTGTAGGTATTAAGCCCCTTTTATAAGCATGTTGTTGTTATATAAAAAGCAATTTTTAAAAACAAAATGTTTTTATATATATACACAGGGGATAAAAGTTTTTAGGAGATTAATATTATGGCAAACATTAAGATTGAAAATGGCGGGATTACAACAGGTTTCTTAAATTTGTTAAAAGAAAAGCAAAAAAACGGTGAATTAAATTCAAATATGAGCCTAAAGTTTAATAGAGAACAATGGAACAGAATTCTTTCAACATTTGCTGAATTAAACGATGTAAGAAAAGCTAATAATGAAAAATTAATCTTCACTGGCGGCAGTGACTATAGCAGTAATAATTGGCACCGTAATTTTATAGTAAAACGTGGTTCTATTGAACTATCGGAATCAGAAGAATTTGCATTAATAAAAGCTGCTTTTGGTGCAGAATTTAGTAATACTGAGGTAAAGGCGGAAAAACCTCAGAAAAAGGATGGAGGGCAGGCTTCAGTTGTACCAGAAGGCATAGTAGAGGTAGAACGGCCTCAAGTAACTTCTGTACAAGTAATTTCTCCTAAACAACAGAAAAACACTGAGAAACAGAAAGAGGAGAAAGCGCCTGTAAAAGAGCCTGTGATAGATGGACTTAAACCGAAAGAAGCAGTTCAAATAGAACAACCACAGACTGAATCTGTAGTACCCGCAGCTCCGATATTTTCTTACGGGGATCAGGGGGTAGCGAATAATGCTGTTACAAGAGTTATCGATAATTCTAAAAAATCTTCAGTTGATAACGATAAAGTAGTTGCCGAAGAAGTTGAAACAGTAGTTGAAGAAGTTGCAAAAGAAGAAGCTCCGAAACAGGAAGCTGTGCCGACTGGCAAAGACCCGTTCGATGCAGGAGCATTTAAAAGTCGCATTGAAGGTAGTAAACCTTCAGCAGATATTGTAAAAGCGCAAACGGATGCGTTAAATATAGGTATTGATTTAAGAAATCAAGCGACAAAAGTTGATTTGGCTGAAATGAAACAATATAACAGAACGTATAAGAATGGTGATCCGACTCAAGAATGGGATGATTATGTAGACCGTTATACCGGAACGGATTTTATGCAAAAGTGTAATATAGCCGATAAAAAAGTCGATGGTGATATATACGATCTAAAAAGCAAAGACAACCTAGCTGACAGAATTATTAAAGAGGAAGACAGCGAACGGTGTACGCTTGTTGATTTATTAAAAGGTTCTTCTTTTGCACAGCATTTGATGCGTGAAACTAAAGTCGGAGATGAACCTGGACTTAATTTGAATAACATTGAAGGCTTGGATGTTCTTAATATTGAAAATCTGACACTTAAAAATACCAACGAACAAATAGACAAGGTTGGTAAAAGTCTTGCTGTTGCTGCAGATAAAATTCAAGAAAGTTTGGGAATTCTTGATTCAAAAATTAAAGCTTCAATTGCTAATGTGGATTCTCAAAATGAGAATATCAGAACACAAATTACAGCTGCCGAATCAGCGATGGGCCTTATAAAGGGTGAAATAAAATTATCTTCGGAAGAGAAAAAAGAATTTCTCACTGAATATAGAAATAATAAAGCTTTAATTGATAATATTAAAAATGTAATAACTGATGCGGAAGGAAATGAAATTGGCAAAGAAGAATATACAACCTATAAATCTTTCGGAAGACGCAAATTCGCTCGTGAAGCAGGAGATAAGGAAATTGTAACAAATCAATTTGACAATCTGAGATTTGGTATGACTGAGGATGGTAAATATACATGGGATTATACTTATGTACCGGAAGAAGAACGTGAAGCTGTTGAAGCAGCAATGACCAGATTGGTGAATGCATACCCAAGAATAGAGCAAGAAATGAAGGCTTTGGCAGAAGCAAGTAAACAAATTACGGAGTTAAGACAAGGTGCAATTGACGGTTTAAAAGATGTTGTTAAATATGAAGTTTTAAGAAGTCAATTGGACGAAATTAAAACAAAACTAAACGAAAAATCTGATGAATTGATTTTAATTTCACAGAATCTAAAAGAAATTGATGAATTTTATGAAGTTGCAAAAAATACAGAAGAAAAAACGTATGAAACAGAAAAGAACAATCTGGCGAAAGCGACTGACAGAGCAGATTACAAAGTGGGTCGTACAAACGAAAAAGGTAACGAATCAAGAGAAGTTCTCGGTGAAGATGATGACAATACAAAATTCGATGCAAGCAAAGATAATCGCAGAAGCAAAAAAGCAGGCAAAAAGGCGGAGGAAGGCAAGAAAGAAGCAGATAAAGCAGCAGAAAGAGTTATAAAACAGCAAGAAGCGGAAGCAGCCGTTAAAAAACATGACAGTGCTGTGTATGACAGAGATGATGCACTTAACATGTATAAACCGGCAGGGACAATAACAGACGAGAACGGTGTGCCGGAAAACTTAAAGAGTCAGTACAGAGTTGCGGTAAGACTATTTAGTAATTTTGATTTGGAACTTTACGGAAATACTATAAGAGTTAAAGATAAAGAATCCGGGGAAGTAAAATATGAGTTTGATGAAAATACAAGTTTATCTGAAATTAGACAAGTGAAACTGTAATAAATTAATTTGTTAGATTTGTAACTAAGTAGCAAAAAATATTTTTACAAGTTTTAACAATAATAGCAAAAAATTTTTTTACGGGTTTTAATGTTAATATGAACAATTAATATAATGGAGGAAATTATGCAAGTAAATTCAGTATCATCAACAAAATTCGAATCAAAAAATATGCTTAGAAAAGTTGGACTAGGTTCAATTTTAACAGCAACGCTTCTGGCAGCAGGCTCTGTCAAAGCAAGTTCAAATAACGCAACGTCATCAAATGCTGTAGTATTATCAAAAGAACCTTCCACAAATTATATGGGCGACACGTTTGTATTGGAAAGTTATAGTACAGATACTATAAAACCGGGTAAGCAGCGCTTGCAATCCAAAGGTGATGAAGGTGTTTCCGGCAATGTAGTTACAAGAATGTATGGCGAACAAGCCAAGAAAAACAACGAACCTATTCAAGTACAAGAACCTGTAGTTGTAAAAGAAGAAGTTCCTGTTAAAGAAACACCGAAAGAAGAAATAGTTCAAACCGGCAAAGATCCGTTCAATGCAAAGGCATTTAATGATCGTATCAACAATGCAAAATCTTCAGCAGATATTGTAAAAGCGCAAACGGATGCGTTAAATATAGGTATTGATTTAAGAAATCGAGCAACAAAAGTTGATTTGGCAGAAATGCAGAAATATAGCGGAGTTGACAAAAATGGCAATCCTACAGACGAATGGTCACAATATGTAAGAAGATACGTTGAAAATAGTTTTATGCGTAATAATAATATAGAAAACACAGAAGTTAAAGGTATTGAATACGATGTAAATAAAGCTTCTCTAAGAGACAGAATCCTCAATGATACAGATAACAATGATTGTACTCTTCAAGAGGTAATGGAAAAGTCTTCACTACCTGAACATTTGAGACGTGAAACCGCTACAGGTGATAAACCAGGGATTAATTTGAGCAATGTGGAAGGTGTTAATGTTCTAAATCTTGAAAATTTAACACTTGAAAATACAAATGAACAAATTGGCAAAGTTGGTTCAAGTTTAAGCTTAGCCGCAAGCAAAATTGACGAAAGTTTGGAAATTCTCGGACAAAAATTAAAAGCTTCAAAAGAAAACATAAATGACCAGAATAAGAAAATAGCTACACAAATTATTACTGCTAATTCAGCAAGAAATATTATAAAAAGCTATGTAAGTTTATCGCGTGATGATCAAGAATTTTTGACTGATTATGTTGAAAATAAGAATAAGGTCGAGTTTATACCTGATGCTGAGGGAAATGAAATCAGTGCCGATGAAGTTACTTCATATGGACAATTTGGCAGATGGCAATTTGCACGCGAGGCTCGTGATAAAGAAATCATAACAAACCAGTTTGATAATATAAGATTTGGTAAAACTCAAGATGGTCAGTATGTTTGGGATTATGTCAACATACCTGCAGATGAAAGAAAATCTGTTGAAAGTGCTATGACCAGATTGATGAACAAATATCCGAATATAAAGACTCAGATGCAATCATTCGCAAGTGCAAGTGAGCAGATTACTAAGTCCAGACAAGGTGTAATTGACGGTTTGAAAGATGTTGCAAAATACGAAATTCTTGAAGGTCAGTTGGGCGAAATTAAACGAAAGTTAACAGACAAATCAAGCGAATTGCTTCTTATTTCACAAAATTTAGAAGAAATTGATGCATTTTATGAAGATGCAAAGAATATAGAAGAAAAAGCGTATGAAACAGAAAAGAACAAGCTGGCGAAAGCGACTGACAGAGCAGATTACAAAGTGGGTCGTACAGATGAAAAAGGTAATGCATCCAGAGAAGTTCTTGGTGAAGATGATGACAATACTAAATTTGATGCAAGCAAAGATAATCGCAGAAGCAAAAAAGCAAAAGCAAAGGCAGAAGAAGGCCAAAAAGAATCGAATATAGCAGCAGAAAGAGTTATAACACAGCGAGAAGCGGAAGCAGCCGTTAAAAAACATGACAGAGCTGCTTACGATCGTGATGACGCATTAGAGCTTTATAAACCTTTATCAGCAAAAGCGATAAAGAGTGACTCGGATGTTCCTGAAGATTTAAGAGAACAATATAAAGCTGCCAAAAAACTTTATAGTGACTGTAATTTTGAAATCTATGGGAAGATCATAAGGGTTAAAGACAAAGTATCCGGTGAAATAAAATATCAGTTTGATGGAAATACAAGTATATCGGAAATTAAGTAGTAAAATTAAAAAATTTAATGCATATGATAAAGGAGGTGACTAATTAGTCACCTCCTTTATTACATAAAATGTGCTGTTAATATTTATCTTTCCCCAAAAAGAAAGCCGGATTACAATAACATATTTTATTTAAAAAGGAGGATGACTATGTTTTTAGCCATCCTCCTTTTTAATTTTATCTATAAATTATTCTACTTCACCCGCTGTTTTTCCGTATCTTCTGATTGTTGAGTTCAAAAGATTTTCGTGGTGTTTATCTCTGTATATTTGGCACAGAAGCTTGTAAGCATATTTATTATAAGGGTTGCTCTTTAAAAGTTCTTCCAATTGCTGAACTGCAGTATTTGAACGTTTCATGTAATAGTTAAGCAACGGCGGTAAAGTGATTGTTAAATCGTTTTCATCCGTATTCCAAGCTATTTCTGCAGCGCTTTTTGCTTCATCATACATTTCTGCATCCAAATACATAACTGCTATTTCATAGAATACTTCCGAACGGCTTCTGTTGTCGGATTTTGTTTGTGCTACAATTTGGTACTCATGTGCAGCCTTATCATACTGTGCACGTTTTCTGTATTGCTCAGCCAAAGCCAAATGAGAAGCAACATCTGTCCCTACATATTCATTCAAATTAGTGTTATCGTCAACAGGAACATTCAATGTAGAAAGAATTTCTGATGATGTAAACAACATTGATTTTTCGCTCTGTGTAAGCGGTATATTTGTAGCATCAGGAATAGTTGCGTATACTAAAGCCAACGTTTTTAAATCTCTTGTTGTAATTTCCGTGTTAAATTTTGTTCCGATAGGATACATAACGTCATAAATACTCGTACTGTTTCCGGTCAGACCGATTGAATGACCTACTTCCTGTAGTGCAGAAGAGTACAACTGCTTGGAATCATGGCTGTGTCCTTTTTTGTCAGTTTTACTGAAAGTTATTGTCGAACTTGTTATTCTGTTTCCGTTTACGGCAAATTCATGTACACCTATGGCATCGGATGGATTACCGTTTTTGAAGTAACACTTCATATCAGCTTGAGAAGGATCTTCTACAAACTGAAATCTCACAATACCTTCACTTGCTCTTTGCCAAGCCAGATATGCATTCATAACGACCTCTCTGTAAAATTCGGGAACATCTTTTGAATCTTGAATGTATACAGATAAAGGCATGTAAGACTTATTCCACCTTACGATTTGTCCATTTTTGCAAACTTGTCTGTAGTAACTGTCAATAACTGCAGCTTTTATTGTTTTTTCACTCATTGATCTGTCATATCCGAGTGTGATTGCTGCTGTTTTTTGTAACCCGAAATGTTGTTCTTGCGGAGCTAATTGTACACTATTTAATGCGAAAGCCCCAAAAGCAATTAGGAACGTACCAATAACTAATTTTTTCATTTTGTTTATAACCTCATTTTCGTAACTTTCCAACAAATACTATAAAACATGTAAATTTTATTTTTGCGCTAATTATACTACACATAAAATAAATTTACAATTGTCATGTTTCATGTTAAACTCATTATGTTAGGAGGGGCATATGCACGAATACGTTTTAAAAATGAAAAAAGGTGATATAGAAATAGAACTCAAATCTGACGATTTAGAGTTTGTTGAAGAACAGCTCAACAAATGGAGAGATGAACTTTTGCAGGATAAATAGTTTATCCCGTTAAGAAAGGTATCGTTGTACAAATGTCTGTATATTCATTCAAAGTAACAAAAGGTAAATTTGTTCTTTCCGTCTCAACTTCGGACAGGGAGTTTGTGACAGAGCAATTTGCTCAGTGGGTAAGAAAAGCTTCCGATTATGTCCAGAAACAGAAAGTTCGTGCCGGCAAGGATTTGGTGGCTTCTC
>JAEEXX010000067.1 GCA_016287985.1 Candidatus Gastranaerophilales bacterium | reverse complement strand
TATCGTATGGATTGAAGAATGTAACTATGATAATTTAAGCAATGATAAAAATAAAACTGATTAATAAAAAAGGCGAAAAGAAAAATTTCGCCTTTTTTATGTATAATTAACATATAGGGGATAAATTTATGAGCAACGACAAATACAGAGTAGGCATTGGTTACGATATACACCGGCTTGTGGAAGGAAGAGAGTTGATAATAGGCGGAGTGAGGATTACGCATGAAAAAGGCTTATTGGGGCATTCTGATGCTGATGTTCTTGTTCATGCAATAATTGACGCTTTACTGGGTGCATTAGCACTTGATGATATTGGGACTCTTTTTCCGGATACTGACCCAAAGTATAAAAATATCGACAGCACTATTCTTCTTAGACATGTATATGACATAATAAAAAATGAGGGATATGTTATTAATAATATTGACTCAAATATAATTGCTCAGAATCCCAAAATGATGCCATATATTCCCAAAATGAAGGAGATTCTTGCCGGGGTTTTACAAATTGCACCAAATGATATTTCAATCAAAGCAAAAACTAAAGAAAAACTTGATGCAGTCGGCGAGAATAAAGCAATCGAATCGAATGCAATTGTGACGCTTTATAAAAAATAACAATAATTTTATGCGATAATATTTTATATAGGTGGAGAATAAAGTTTTAATGTACGAATTTCCGTTTGAGCTGGATGAATTTCAAAAAGAAGCCTGTGATTGTATATCAGCAGGAAAGAGTGTTGTAGTTTGTGCACCAACCGGCGCAGGTAAAACAGTAATAGCGGAACATGCTATCCATAAGGCTCTTGAAGAAGATAAAAAAGTATTTTACACAACACCTCTAAAAGCTCTTTCGAATCAGAAATATAATGATTTTTCCGAGAAATACGGAGTTGATAAAGTGGGTTTGCTTACAGGCGATACCTCAATAAACAGAGGCGGACAAATTGTCGTTATGACAACGGAAGTTTTTCGTAACATGCTGTATGGTACAAATTTCGGTTCTGTTACGGATAATTTAAAAGATGTCCGTTATGTGATTTTAGACGAAGTTCACTATATGAATGATGAACAAAGAGGTACCGTTTGGGAAGAAAGTATAATTTACTGCCCGACAAATGTTCAAATTATTGCGCTTTCCGCAACAGTTGCAAATGCTGACAAGCTCACTGAATGGATAAATACAGTTCACTCAAAAACTGAACTCATAAATACGGATTTTCGTCCGGTTCCTCTTAGGTTCTACTATTTCGATTCATCGCAACGTGACAGACTTCTTCCTCTTTTAACCCCCAACGGCACTTTGAATAAAAAGATTAAACCCGAAAGGAAAGAATTCCACAGAGGCAAACTTGTCCAGAAAAAGCATGTTGTAAAAGATGTTATAAGGAATTTATATAACCAAGACATGCTTCCAGCCATATATTTTACTTTTTCACGCAAAAAATGCGACGAACAGATGGAAAAATGTGCTGAATTGGATTTAGTTACCCAAGATGAAAAAAGAGAAATTCAAAGAATTGTTGATGATTATATTGCTGAAAATCCTTACTTATACAAAAACAAACATATTGAATACCTGCTTCAAGGTGTTGCATCGCACCATGCAGGACTTCTCCCAGGATGGAAAGTTTTGGTTGAAAAATTGTTTCAAAAAGGTTTAATAAAAGTTGTATTCGCAACTGAAACACTTGCTGCCGGAATAAACATGCCGGCTCGCTCGACTGTTATAAGTTCCATTAGCAAGCGAACTGACAGCGGGCACAGAATGCTGACACCAAGTGAATTCCTTCAAATGTCTGGAAGAGCAGGAAGACGAGGAATGGATGAAATTGGCTATGTAGTTATTGTCGGAACATCTTTCCAGTCGCCAGAAGAAGTAGCAGAACTGGTTTTGAGCGACGCCAATCCGCTTGAAAGCAAGTTCTCTCCAAGCTATTCTATGGTTTTGAACCTTCTTCAAAGATTTTCTTTGGAAGAAGCTAAAGAACTTGTGTTAAAAAGCTTTGGTTATTTTTCTTCAAACTACAGGCTGGAACCTCTGATAAAATTACAGGAATTTAATAAGGAAAAAATTGATGAATGTAATTCATTTGAATGCTGGTGCAAACGTTCAAATGAGGATTTAATGGAATACAATAAGATTCGTGATTTGTATGTACAGAACAGAAAAACATTAAAAGTTATTCAAAAACAGGAAAAGAAAAAAAATCGGCCTTTAACTCCGGAAGTTGTTGATTTTGCTAATAAAACAAAGGAGCTTTTGAATAAGATGCATTCGTACGAATGTGATACTTGCAAATTGTTCAAAAAACATATGAAAACGATTGACGTTTTGTTCAGATATTTATCAAAGCAAAAACAACTTGAAAAAGAGATTGAAAAACAAAAAGATATTTTCTGGAATAAATTTCTTGCACATCGTTCAGTATTAATGGAATATGGCTACATAAAAGATGATTATCCGACAGAACAGGGAATTACAATTTCTCAATTGCGTTCTGAAAATGAGCTTTTCTTGGCAAAAATTATATTTTCAGGAGTACTTGAAGATTTAACCCCTGCCGAACTTGCAAGTGTGGTTTGTGCTATTACAACAGAAGATATGAGAGCAGAAATGTATTCACAGCTACCATTCTCCCAAAAAGTTCGAAAAACATTAAATAAAATTAAAGATATAAGGCGTGATATTGATAAAAAACAAAAAGACTGTGATGTAGATGACCCGATGTACATAAACGGATTTTATTCTCCGCTCATTGAGATGTGGGTAAACGGTGCCGAATGGGATACTATAATCGGAGATATTGAGATGGGCGAAGGAGATGTTGTAAGAAGTTTTAAACGGGTTGTCGATGTCTTAAGGCAGTTGTGTACAATATCAGGCATTCCTGAAACTCTTGTATTTACATCAAGAGAAGCCATTGACTTAATTCAAAGAAGTCCGATTGACATAGACTAAATTTAAAATACACCAAAATATGCATTTTGGTGCATTTTAAAAATATATATTCTTTTGGTGCCTTTTTTCCTCTTTCTTTTAGTTGCGAGGTAAAAGAAAGAAGAAAAATGCACCCGAAAAAAGAAGAAAGAAAAACACGCAATTGTTTTTTATATCAGTGCGGATAAAATAAATCCGCACTGATGTTTATTTCGTTCGGCAAAGCCGAATCTTATAAGCTCGCTACCTTGGCTACGCCACACGCTCGCTATTGGAACCGAGTCCGTGTTGCGTAGCAACAGTAGGACTCGTAAGAGTGCGGGCTTGCCCGCAATATCCATTCAATATTATGCCCGAAGGGCATTGTGAACAGTTAATGGGTTTTTCTTTCTTGGGCGACATTCTTTCTTTTTGTTTTGAGTAAAAAGAAAGAATGTCGCAAAACAAAGAATTAAAAGTTTGTGTATCTAATGCACCAAAATGCATATTTTGGTGCATTAAATATTTATGATAAAATTTATATATGAGCAAAAGAAAACCGATAATAGCAGTAGTTGGGCGACCGAATGTTGGGAAATCGACATTCGTTAATCGTCTGGTTGGGAAAAGGCAGTCAATAGTCGACGATCAACCCGGAGTTACTCGTGACAGAATATATTTTGATGTAGAATGGCAAAACAAGTTCTTCACGGTAATTGACACAGGCGGAATTATTCCCGGTGATGACGACGACATTATGGTTTCAATATATGATCAGGCACGTATTGCATGTGAAGAAGCTGAAAAAATTATATTTCTTGTTGACGGGATTGAAGGTGTTACCCCTGTTGATGAAGATATAGCAAATATTTTGCGACAATCCGGTAAACCTGTATATCTTGCAGTTAATAAAGTAGATTCATCAAAACAAATAACTATGTTGAGCGATTTCTATTCGTTAGCCATTGGTGAACCGATTGCAATTTCTGCTCTTCACGGTTCCGGCGGAGTAGGTGATTTATTGGAAGAAATTACATCGGATTTTGAAATTAATGAAGATGATGATGAAGATTCTGCAATCAAAATTGCTATAGTTGGTCGTCCAAATGCAGGAAAATCCTCGATAGTCAATGCCCTTTTGGGAGAAAAACGGGTAATTGTATCTGATGTGTCGGGTACAACTCGTGACAGTATTGATTCCCGTTTAAAATATAATGATAAAGAATACGTAATTATTGATACCGCAGGAATTAGAAAAAAATCTAAAGTCGATTACGGGATTGAAAAATTTGCAGTTGATAGAGCTATAAATTCAATACGTGACTGCGATGTCGCTCTTCTTGTTATTGATGCGATTGAAGCGGAAAAAGGAATTTCCGATCAGGACAAAAAAATTGCATCTATTATTAATGACGCGGGAAAAGGTATGATTATCGCAATTAATAAATGGGATTTGATTGAAGATAAAAAATCCAATACGATAAATAAGTTTGAAAAAATGCTCGCAAACGAACTACCGTTTTTGAGTTTTATTCCCAAAATTTATATAAGTGCCGTTACTCACCAAAGATTGAATAACATTTTTACAACTGTTGATGAAGTATACAAAGAATGCACAAAACGTGTTTCCACAGGACTTTTGAACAAAGTTATAAACGAAGCATATGCTCTTAATCCTCCGCAGACAATTAGGAATAAGAAACTTAAAATAATGTATTCAACTCAAGCCTCTGTTCATCCTCCCGTGTTTATTTTGTTTGCAAATGACGAAAAACTTTTAAAAGACCACTATAAACGCTATATAGAAAACAAACTCCGTGAAGCATTCGGTTTCAAAGGAACATCAATTAGGATTTCAGTTAGAACACGCAGTGAAAAGAAAGGGTAATTGGCTATACTAGTTATTATTTTCACCATTTTTTGCTAAATCCTTTCTGATAATTTTGTTCATCAGTTTCGGAATGCCAAATCCATATAGTACAGCGAGCACTGCAAGATTAATAAAGAAATTCAAAGCTGCAATTTTTTGTGACTTACCTTTTAATTGTCTGATAGGTATAGTTGGCGGAATGATTTTATTAATAAATGTTTTGGGTGCGGTTTTGTCTATAATTTCTGTTTTTAAAACTTTGTCCGATAATCTTGACAGCAGACTGTTGATGAGAATATCTCCGCCAAAATAAATTGCAATACCAGACGAACTCAATAATAAATTATTTTTTAATTCGGTAGAATTCCTTGAAGCTAAACCTAATCCGCCTTGCGATACACAAGCAAACAAGAATAAAGGCAACCTTTTCATGAAAATCCCCTTTGTATAATCAAATTTATCCGCATGTTTTTTTATAAATCCTGCAAGTCCGTTTATTTTTTGCGATTCCAATCCTTTCTTTATAGCAAGCGGCAATGCTGTAACAGTACCTATCATTCCTGCTGTAATACCTTTTCTTATCGGTTCTGTTTTTTTGTATTTTTCAGCACGTTTTTCAACTGTTTCTCTGTCGGCCAGTTCAAATTCAGCCGAATAACCGTCCAAGTTTGTTGTTTTCTTTGTGAGATGATTATTCAAAAGTGCCATTCCGGTAACAGAGCCGGTAGAGAACAGGAAGTCAAAACTCAAAACAGCATTTTTTGCATTAATAAGGTTTTTCCTTATTTTTTCATACTCACCGCTAAATTTTTTAATTATTTCGGAATAATCTGTTCCCTTTTCTTTTGATAATAACTCAATTCCCTCTTTGGTTAATTCCTTATTCTTTAAATATTTGTTTGAAAGCTGAATTAAATTAGCCTCTTTTGACATAAATTTGGGTGTCATTTTGGCTATATGTTTCATTGCCAGCCGATTTGTCAGAGGAAGAGTCAAAAACGGACTTAAAAAGCACAATGTGTAATTAACTGATACACGTCTTAATCTTTCTTTTCTCTCTATTTTATTATTTGCAAGACAAACAAACGGAACATCAACAGATGCGTCAAGCATTGCCTTATTGAGCATTACATTCTCTTCCAAAAATGATGCCGCTGCCACAATCCCTGAATTTTTAAAATTTATTGGTGCTTGTTTTATATTGTTTACTTGCATACAACAATAATAAAACATCAAAAAAAATTTTTTGACTAATTTATTTTTTATTTTTTGCCGAAGTTTTAGCTTTTTTAGAAGTTCCTTTTTTAGCTGAGTTTGCTTTTACCACTTTATTTATCCCTGAACCTTTTTCTTTTGCAAGATGCCTGACCTCGTCTATAATTTTATTTACAGGAATATCCCAAGCTCTTGAAGTTGGGGCTTGGAATGGTTTTATACTCTTATACCACGCTATATCATCGCCTTTTACTTTAAACCATCTCCACTCTGTTATTGTGTTAAATAGTCCGAATGTTTTAACTCCCAAAGCTCCTGCAAGGTTCATAACGCCATTATCCGTCGTTACCATTAAATCCATATTCTTCATTGCAGCAGCTGTATCTTCCCAGTTTTTAAATGTATTTCCTAGTCTGATGAATTCGTATCCCGGAGGGACTCTGTCCATTTGTCTTGTTAAATCATCAACCTGGAAACTATAAACTTCAACATTCTCCATTTGCATTAAAGGATATAGATACTGCAAAGGAATATCACGATCTGTTTCTTTTGAAGCCAATGTTCCTTCGTAAGCTATACCAATTTTAAATTTATCATTATTATTTATGTGTTTTTTTGCATACTCTTTTACTACTGATTGAGGGACTTTTAAATACCCTTCTGTTGAAGGAATATTGTCGGGATTAGTTTCACAAACAATGGGTAAATCCATCATTGGGATTACGTAATCATAGTGAATCTTGCTTAAATCAGATTCTTTATAAATATCGACACCAATATTAGAATCCTCAAAAAGTTTTATTAAACCGTCCTGAACAACGAGTGAAACTTTTCCGCACATATTTTTAAGCTGCTGCAAGAATCTTACAAACATAATCGAATCGCCAAAACCCTGTTCAAAATGGACAAGGATATGCTTTCCTGTAATGTCATTTTTAATATTCCAACGTTTCTTTTTATTACTAAAAATAGCAGGGAATGACGCATTTTTTAAATCTTCCTTCTGGAATCTGTGTTGTAAGAATTTAAATCCTTCTGCAAAACGCTTATGTTGCACTAAATATGCACCGTAGGAATGTAAATCCGAATGTGTCGGATTTAGATACATTAGTTTTGCATAAAATTCATCCGCTTTTTGGAGTTCGTGGAATTTCCCGTAAACATAAGCAAGGTTCTTAACGACAATTCTGTTATTAGGTGCAAGTTCATAGGCTTTTGTAAGGTATTCGATTTGTTTTTCTTTGAATTTATCTTGATAATACGTTGAATACAAATGCCCGAGCATATTGTATATAGCAAAGTTATTTTGTTTGGTTTCAAGTGCTTTTTCATAGTATTCAATAGCTTTTAAGTTATCCTTAATATCAGTGTATGTAATATCTGCAAGATACACGTATACGTCTTCTTTATCCGGCGCTATTTCTTCAAACTGTTTTAGGAACCTTATAGCTAAATCTGCATTTCCCATTGCTTTCATACAAAGTCCGATATTTTTGTACACACACACTGGAAAGTTTGGAACGGTCATTAAATCTCTATATAATTCGATAGCTTCAACGAATTTGGAATCTTTGTAAAGAATCCCTCCGTAGTTCAGAGAATGTTCAATATATCTTGAAATAGCCATTCCTCTGGAATTCTCTGAAAGATGAGGTATTATTTTTTTATAACCGGCCAATCCTTTTTCATAATTTTTATGAATACAGTAATATTCTGACATTGAAACATCAAGAGCATCTGTAAGCGCTTTAGTATCAGGCAGCTTAATATCACTTTTCACCATAAGTCTTTTTGAAACTTGTGCCATATAAATTTATACCTCCCCCATATACCACATAGATAGTAGCATATTTAGGTCGCACGAAGTCTCCTCTGTATAGTGGAATTTTACCGCAAAATGGTCAGTAAATATAAAATCGCACTTAAAATTTCCAGCTACTGTTCAATAAATTCACCCATAGTTCTGAATTTTTCGTAGCGTTTTGTCCTTAATTCTTCCGGAGTTAAGCCTTCTAATTCCGAAAATGCTTTAATTATTGCCATTTTTAGTGAATCAGCAGCCTTTTCAAGGTTGGTATGAGCGCCACCCAAAGGTTCCTTAATCTCGGCATCAATGATTCCGAGTTTTAATAAGTCGCTTGAAGTAATTTTAAGTGCAGCTGCAGCTTCTGCATACATTGCCGCATCTCTCCAAAGTATTGAAGCGCAGCCTTCGGGCGAAATGACAGTGTAATATGCGTGTTCAAACATCAAAACCTTATCAGCAACAGCTAAACCCAAAGCACCTCCGCTGCAACCTTCACCCGTAATTACCGCAACAATCGGTACGTTTAATTTAGACATTTCTCTTAAGTTAACTGCAATAGCGGAACCTTGACCGGTTTCTTCCGCCATAATTCCAGGATAAGCCCCTGGTGTGTCAATAAGTGTAACGATAGGCATTTTGAACTTGTTTGCATGGTGAAATAATCTCAAAGCCTTTCTGTATCCTTGCGGTTGCGGCATTCCAAAATTGTATTCCAAATTTTCTTTTGTGCTTTTACCCTTTTGAATACCTATTATCATAATCGGTTTACCGTTAAATTTAGCAATTCCGCCGATAATAGCTCGGTCATCCATTCCTTCTCTATCACCGTGAAGCTCAATAAAGTCCTCACACATAAGGTTAACATAGTCCAAAAACTTTGGTCTGTCGGAATGTCTTGAGATTTGTAATTTTTGTGACGGTTTCAATGTTGAATACAACTCCTTTTTTTTATCTTCCGCTTGTTTTTCAAAAGATTCAATCTGGTCACCCAAATCCAATCCTGAATTTTCACTTAATTGTCTTAATTCTTCTATTTTGTTTTGTATATCAATGATTGGTTTTTCAAAATCCATTATTGTTGCCATTTTACACCCCGTGCATAACTAAAATATTAGCAATCGTTTTTCTGAGATTTTTGCGTTTTGAAACAATGTCTACCTGTCCGCATTTTAATAATGATTCTGCGGTTTGAAAATCATCAGGAAGTTTTTGTCTTATTGTCTGTTCGATAACACGTCTTCCGGCAAACCCTATTCTGGCACCTTGTTCTGCAATTATTATGTCACCCAGAGTTCCAAAACTTGCAGTAATTCCTCCGAAAGTCGGTTCTGTAAGTAAGTTAATATAGAGAATGCCAGCTTCATCTAGTTTTCCTGCAGCACAAGATGTTTTTGCCATTTGCATTAGAGAAAGTGCACTTTCCTGCATTCTTGCCCCGCCGGAGGAAGTCACAGCGATCACAGGAATCTTCAGTTCAAGTGCTTTTTCCATGATACGCGTTACTTTTTCTCCTACCACACTGCCCATTGAACCGCCCATATAGTCAAAATCCATAACGGCAGTGGCAACAGAG
>JAEEXX010000066.1 GCA_016287985.1 Candidatus Gastranaerophilales bacterium | reverse complement strand
GTCCACCCTCTCGAAAAGTTTTTCTATAGGATCATTTGAAATTTTTTGTGCAGGCTTATGTTTTGCTCCGAATGTTACGTTCGGAGACGATTGCGAATAGATATTCAAGTTATTTAAATAACCGAATGTCATAAAAAGTCCTACATTTTAACCTGCTATATATATAAAGTAAAATTTTAAGGCAAAATTGCCTTTATCGGTTGATTTGTAAAGATTTATTGCTATTTTTATATGTTTCTTCTATTTTAGATTTTAAAAATTTCATTTCTTCTCGGGTAAGAATACGTGATAAATTGGCGAATTCATACATTGTATTTTCATATGAATATCTGCCTTGTCTTACTTTTTCCAACCATTCTCGAACTTCTCGTGTCAGCACAGCGTGAACCTCAATGTTCCTTTATCGTCAACAACTTCACTCCACATAGAGGCAGGGCGTACCCACAAGGTGTTATTTCTCAGTGATTCATAAATAACCATATCCTCAAGAGTTTCGGAATGCTTTGCTATTCCGACAACCTTGTACATATTTCCTTTAAAATGTTTGTAAGTTTTTCCGACGATAATCTCTTGCATGAGAGTATTATATTATAATTGAGAAAGAATTTCTAGGGCATCATCCATTCCAGATTCTATCCAATCAGCAGTTTGTTCCGACAAATCTTTTTTCTTTTTTGTTTTTTCAATAACTTCAGGCTGATATAAACCTTGTTTTAATTTATAAATATGGTATTCTTTTTGGTTAGGTTGGAAGTTGCCTTCTATATTTTTAAGGTTCCGTTTTCCCGCAGCTGACATTTTTCTCAAGTTTTCTTTTTCTTGAGCACGCTCCATGTTTTTCTTTATTTGTCTAAGGAAGGTTCCATCCTTTGCGCCTTCTCCAAATCCGAATAATTGTCCAAGAGCCTCTCCATTACCCAATCGTCCGTCAAACAATCCTTTTACCAGTGAATCATATGAGTTATTAGCTGACTGAATAGCTTTATTGAGATTCAATTGGGTATCATTAGGTACAATATTATATTTTTTCATGATACCAGAAGTTAATTTAATCATATTATCATTTGTCATTATATCAAGTGGTGTTGTGTTGTCAGTGAAACACTTCTTTAGTTCATTTGCAATAAGTTTTGTGGCTTCTTCTTTTGTATGACCGCCTAAAGCATCTCCTTCAACTCCCTGCATTACATATTCAGCTATTTTTCTGTAATTGCCGTGGTCTATATATGATGTTAAATTCAAAAGCCCGATAGACTGCTTTTCATCAAGCCGGATAACATTACCGGTATCAATTAGGGTAAACACACCGTGATTTTTCCTTCTGACTCTGCCAAAGGCTTCATTTATGAATTCATTAAACTTATTTGATTTTTCCATTGATTGCAAAGCATCAATATCTATAAAGATATTGCCGGGGTGTATATCACCATGTATAACTTTACCGCTTTCACTGATTTTATTAAATTGCTCAACCAGCACCTGTTGGTATTCTTTAATTAAGCCTTTAATATCTTCTGGTTGAAGCTTTACATTACCATGGGTAGGGGTTTTTGATTCAATTTTATCAATAAATTCTCTAAGCTTTTTCATTTTTTGTTGGTCATTTAACCTATTGTCTCTCATTATAGCTCTTACTTGCGAACCCCTGCTCATATTGGCTGTAGCTATCTCTTCTCCAATTGCAGCATTAACACGTCCCAAGAGAGAGTTTCCTTTACCTTGTCCTTGCAATGTATCCAATGCTGCATAAGCTTCATTCAAGTTCATCAAAGATTCTAAACTTATACCATTAGCACGTTCCATTACGTAAACGTTATCTTTAACTTCTATCCCTTTTACAACATTTGCAAATTGTGTATCACGAGCAAGATCTTGAGCAGCTTTCATTTCATTCGATAAATCAATTTCTTTCAAGACACCTTCTGCTAAATCGTCTACATTACGTTTAAACATTTCTTTTTCTGCTTTAGTATATGCAGTACCATCTGGTTTTGTCGTCAAGTTATCAATAAATTTTTTGAATGCTTTTCTGTCTGTTTCTATTTTTTCAGCTGACATTTTTTCTTTTATTGCTTTTATACAAACTTCCTTGCCCTCATTATTTGTTGCAAAATATGTTTCGGCAACAGTACCTACTCCCAAACAATAATGATCTTTGTCAAGAATATATTTGCCTTTCCCAAATACTTTATCAACATATGCTTGAGCTTGCTCATAATTTCTTGTAGGCGGGCAATCTTCTTTCAAAATTCTTGCTAGTGCAGTGCCGTCATTTGAAATTTGTTTGAATTTAGCCGCAAAGAAGTTCTTATCATTGAGTTCTGTCGCGAGTTTTTGAAGTTCTGCTTCTTGGTCAAATGATTTTATATCAGTTTCAAATATACTACGGCTCATTTTTCCCTTGTTAAGAATCTCGTTTTCCTTATCCAATATCGCCTTAATGTCTTTATTTCTCATCATTATTTCACTAATTTCTTCGTAGTTTGTTTTGGTATTGTAATAATCTGGTGCTTTAAATTTAGCTCTTTGTAGGTATTTTACGCCTTCCCTTTGAGCTTTATCAAAGACATGAAGGTTGTGCGTTTTTAAGAATGCGGGAATACCAAAACTAAGTGCTAAAGTTGAATTTAATGCCCAGTCGTTTTTCAAGCTGCCAAAGTACCCTTTGAATGATTTATCACCATCAGCGTGATTACCGACAAAATATCTGTTAAGTGTGTTCGTTAAGAAATACAAAGGAACTCCGACAATTCCGCCAACTAATCCAATAAGAGGCATTGTAATACCATTGATTGCACCTGAGAAGAAATTTCTCCAGCCGGCTTTATGTCTTTCTTTTCGATCAAATTTTCGTGCTTGGCTGTATGCGGCTTTATCATAAGGATCTTTTGCTCCGTTAAAGTCTTTCTTATTAGTATTAAATTCTTGAGAGCCTATTCTGTTGACAATGCTGAATATTACTTTTGACATACCTGCTGTAAATAATGTGCCTAATGCAAGTTTCCATGAGACTTTCCCTGGATTTTTGAAAAATTTAACTTTATCGGCTTCGCCTATTTTTAATTTTTGCCAATCAATTTTAAATGAGTCCTGAATATTTTTCTTTTCTTCCTTTTTTACTATTCCGAATATTTTTCTTAAAAATGCAGAACCACTTTCTTTTGTAAGCATATCTTGCAGCTTCATGTATCCAAAAAGTGCCGTTCCCATTGAAACCGCGTCACCGGCGACTTGTGCGGAATTTGCCTGAGAACTTCTGTATTTAGAGATTGCTTCTCTTGCTTTGTCTTCTGAAATTTCACCATTCTCAGCCTTCGCAACTATAGCTTTGACCTTTTTAGAGCCCATGCCTAATCCTGTTAGGTTCTTAATTCCGTTATATAACCTCTCAATCAAGCCGTTTTTCTTGTGTTGAGTGACAAATTCATCTCTCAGAGTCTTTTGACGAATAGGTGCTTGCCGATACCCGCTTCGTTGATTTTGTGCGCCAGTTTGTTGTAAATCATACCCGTTCATTTGATATTGTTGTTCATAATTCCCGTTTACTTCAGGCATAATCCACCCCTTTATTATCTAACTTACATATTTATTTAAAGTACTCAAAAAAAACAAAATTGCCTTTTTGATTTACTATATTAAGATTTGTAAAATAACATGCTATTTCTAAACAATATGTTAACTTTTGTTAAGAATGATTTTCTTTGCTATATATGCTTTTGAGGCTAATTTATCATAATTATAACAAAAAAAATGGATATAAAAAGGCAATTTTTTTTATATCTTATACTTTATATATATACAGGATATAAAATATCGTTATAATAGAATAAAAAGGAGAACTACATGGCTAGAGTACTTATTTCAATGCCGGAAGATTTTCTTAGCAGAATCGACCAGGTAGCTGAAGGCGAAAATCGTACACGTTCTGAATTAATCAGAGAAGCTTTGCGTACATATATGTACAAAAGCAGGGCAAAATCATCTACTATTGCAAACAAAAACGCTGCAATTCTTGATGCATTGCTTGATTAGTCGAACTTCATTATACATATCAGCGCTAAATAATGCGCTTTGATATGTAAAATGAAAAGTTTTCGAGATGCGCAGACTTCGTTCTTGCATCAAAAAAATTGTTACATTGCAAATAAAGCAATGTGATAAAGAAGCGGAAAAAGGAAAAATTGGGAAAGATTTAAAACGACTCCAAAATGAGTCGTTTTTTTTAGTTTAAATTCAAAAAATTATTCTTTTTTACTAGCAAAAAATATTTTTACAGTTTTTTTCGATATTACATCAGCCAAGACTTGGAGGTAAATATTGAAAAAATCGCTTGTAATTTTATTGTTATTATTACTATTGTTATTGGTATTACCGGTACAAGCCAAAGAAGGCAGATGCACTCATCCTCGTTATAATTATAATGTGCGTTCAGTTCATCATGCCGGTTATATGAGACGTTCAACTGTTAACTTACCTTCATATGGTGTATTATATAAGAATGGCGGGCTTGGAAGAAACTATAATACAGGAGCAAGCATGAACTACAAAACAGGTGCGGCAATGAACTATAATACAGGCGCAGGCAGGAATTATAACAAGGTGGCAGATAGAAAATACCATACGGGTACAGGTTTTAACTATCGTACGGCTACTGTTCTTAATTATAGGAGTGCTACAGGGTTTCGTTATAGATAATTTTGAACAATTTTTGAATATTTCCGTTATACTATAAAAAGGGATTTTGTAATATGAAAAAGATTGCTGTTGTATTGAGTTTAGTAGTTATGTTTATTAGAGTAGAGGCTTATGCATTCCTTCCGCCATCGCCGCTTCCTCCTGATACCGGTCGGCATATTATGAATACAGGTTGTCATTATTCTAATACTGTCAGAACTCAGTCCCATGCAAATACAGTTAATCACGTTATTATAAGTGGCAAAAGACCGCCGGTTCATATTGTCCCTCCACCTCCGCCGCCAAGGTATTCCGTAAGATACAAGGACGATAAAAAATTCCATGCACGAAGCTATTATATTCCTTCTTATTGCATGCCGGTGACAGGATTTTACAATAATACATTCAATCCTTTTTGTAATCATTACAGACCATACGGAAGCAATATATATATAAGTTTTTAAAATTGTCTTAAATTAATCTGAAGTTTATTATGTTGTACAAAATTGGTATAATATGATAAACGGGGATTATTATTGGTCAAAACGAGGTCAGGTTTTGGAACAAAAATATATAGCATTAATTGATTGTGATTGCTTCTTCGTATCTTGTGAAAGAACGCTGAATCCTGATTTAAACGGTAAGGCAGTTTGTGTAACTTCAGGTGAAAGAGGTTGCGTTATTGCACGTTCAAAAGAAGCTAAAGAAATGGGTATTCCTATGGGCCATCCGCTTTTTATGGCAAAACGGGACTATCCTAATTGTATTTATATATGTGCAAATCATGCAAATTACGGAGAAATTTCATACAGAGTTATGTCAATTTTACGGGAATTTAGTCCAACGGTAGAAGTTTATTCTATTGATGAAGCATTTGTTGACTTGACCGGTCTTGCAAAATTATATAAAAAAAATTATTACAACCTCGCACAATATATTAGAGAGGCGATATTGGATAAAACAGGAATTCCGGTATCAATAGGAATAAGCAGAACAAAATCACTTGCGAAACTTGCATCCGACAAGTCAAAAAGTTCTGATAAACATATATGCATAGCGGGACGGTGTGGAATTTCAAAGCTACTAAAAAATACATATATTGATGAAGTTTGGGGAATTGGAAGACGTCTTTCTCCAAAATTGCGCGGGCATGGTATAAAAACAGCATATGATTACGTGCAAAAAAATGACGTATGGATTAAAAGCCATTTTGGAAAAGTTGGACTCGAATTAAAGTATGAACTTATGGGGAATCTTATAAATAAGGTTACAAATGAACGTGCACTCCCAAAATCTATCAGTGACAGTCGTGCTTTTGGGGAATTTTCAAGCGACTTAAATTATATAAAAAATGAACTTATGATTCATATTCACGCAGCTTGCAGAAAACTCAGAAAATCTGGTTGCAAATGTGGGACTATAGGCGTTATGCTTAGAACAAAAGATTTTAAAGTATATTATGATAAAGTAAATACTGAGCGTCAAGTTAATTTTGAATTTGAAATATCACAAGAAGCTTTTCAACTACTTGAACATTTATATAATCCGCAAATAATATACAGGAGTGTAGGAATAGTACTTGAAAATTTTCATACTGCAGATTGTGAACAACTGGGTCTGTTTGATGAAAATCAATTAAATGAGAAATCAGAAAATCTGGCCAAAAGCATAGATAAGCTTGAATCGAAATTTGGCAGAAATATTGTAAAAACAGGTTTTACTAATAAAGAAATTGCGCCAAAACAAGAATTTATAATAAATTCTTCGGAATAAAAATGCCGAGATAAGAATCTCGGCATCAAAACGAATGTAGTTATAAATAATTGCAGATTACAGCAAGTTTAGAGCAATACTTGGTGTCTGGTTAGCTGTTGATAACAAAGTAGCAGCAGCCTGTTGAAGAATCTGAGCTTTTATGTAATTAGAAGATTCTTTAGAGATATCAGCATCCCTCAAAGTAGAAAGAGAAGATGTGATATTTTCAGATTGAACACCTATAGATTCAATAGCAGAATCAATTCTGTTCTGAGCTGCACCTAATGTTGTCGTCCTGTTAGATATTTCTTTGATAACATTGTCTATTTTGTTGAGCATTGTTGAAGCATCAGCTCCGGAACATTTAGTTGCGACATCGGAAACAGAAGCCAATGTGGCATCTTCAGAACCATCGCCTTTGCTGTATTTTTTGAATAATTCACCAACTTCAGCTTTTTTGAATAAGTCTGCACTAAGTCCAATTTTACTGTCTTCTGATGAATACAAACCAACTTGAAGATTAATGCTGGAATTGATTTCACCTGTCATTAAATGTCTTCCGTTGTATTCGCAGTTTTTAGAAATACGGTCAACTTCTTCAAGTCTAGCAGTAATTTCAGATTTAATAGCATTTAATGAATCTGAACCATAAGTACCGTTAGCAGCTTGTTCGGTCAAATCTCTTACACGTTGAAGGTGAGAAGAAATAAGTGAGTAATGGTCCTCAAGAGTTTGCATCATATCAGCACCCATAGCTGCGTTGTCTGCTGCTACATCTAATGAACCCAATTGTGTTTCCCAATTCCTTGCGATTGAATAACCCGCAGCATTGTCTCCTGCATGGTTAATCCTGTAACCTGTTGTCATTCTTTCAATTGCTTTGTTCAACGAACCTGTTGCATTTGCTAAGTTTCTCTGTGCAACGATTGATGAAATGTTTGTGTTAATTGTAAGTGTCATAATAATCCTTTCTGCGGCCACACCCTACGTGCGCGTCCATGCAATTTGCTTCCTTGATTCCTTAATTCCCCATATGGAGAAAAAAATAACACTACTTTTATAAAAATTTACAAAACGTTACATTAAAAGTCTGAAAACCTTGTTAGTGTTATACTTTTTCATGTAGCTGGAGATTATAATGAGCTTAATAAAAATTAACAATTCACGTTGCAAATCATGTTATATATGCGTAAACACTTGCCCCAAAGGGCTTATTAGAAAATCTGATAAAACTAATCGTTTAGGGGACTACCTTGTAGAATTCGAAGATAAAGAAAAAGCTTGTGTTGCCTGTGCAATGTGTGCAAAAAGATGCCCTGATTTGGCAATAGAAGTATATAGAGGTGAATAGTATTATAAAGGGGAATCCGGTGCAAAAGGACAATGAAAAAGTTTTAATAAAAGGGAATTATGCGATAGCACAAGCTGCTATAAATGCAGGATGCCAATGTTATTTCGGCTACCCTATAACGCCGCAGACTGAAATTGGTGAATATTTAAGTGCTGAAATGCCAAAATTAGGGCGTGGCTATGTTTCTGCGGAGAGTGAAATTGGTGCTATAAATATGGTTGTCGGAGCTGCTGCAACAGGCGCAAAAGTTATGACTTCTTCATCTTCCTGTGCAGTTGCACTTATGCAGGAAGCGCTTTCTTATGCTTGTTCTGATGAAGTTCCGGTAGTTTTGGTCAATGTTATGAGAGCAGGCCCAGGGTTAGGGTATGTTTATCCCGCGCAGGGAGATTACAATCAATCTGTATACGGAGGAGGAAACGGAGACTATAAGGTTATCGTTCTTGCACCTTCTACGGTTCAGGAATGTATAGACTATACTTACAGAGCCTTTTATTTGGCGAGAAAATACAGAAATCCTGTAATTCTTCTTGCTGACGGACTTTTGGGACAAATGATGGAGCCGGCTTCTTTTGGCGAAAACCCTTATCCTGAGGTAGATGTTTCCTCGTGGGCTTTGACCGGTGCAAAAGGTCGCAATGGTAAAGCAATCTATTCATGCGCTAGAGATGAGAAAGCGCATATTCAGAAGATATATGATTTATTTAGAAAATTTGAAATTATTGCAGAGAATGAAACATCTTACGAAGAATTTGAAACTGATGATGCGGATATTATTCTCACTGCGTTTGGATCTATGACTCGTAATATTAAAGCTGCCATAAGGGTCTTGAGGAATAAAGGAATCAAGGCAGGAGGTTTTAGGCCAATTACTTTATCACCTTTCCCGACAAAGAGAATACATGAACTGGCAAACAAAGGCAAAGATTTTGTTGTGGTCGAAATGAACATGGGACAAATGTTTAAGGACGTGAAGTATGCTGTTGAAGGAAAATCAAATGTCTCTTTGGTAAACAGACCATGCGGTGAATGGTTAAGCGTGGAAGAGATAGTTTCTGCTGTAGAAAATATACATAAGGGGGCAGAATATGCAAACTGTGTTTAGTGTTCCGAAATCAATGAAGGAAGATTTTAAATATACTTTTTGCCCGGGGTGTGACCACGGTGTTGCGATTCGCCTGGTAGCAGAACTTATAGATGAGTTGAATTTAAAAGAGAATACGATATGCTCGACTTGTGTCGGATGTTCGGTATTTTTGTATGATTTTCTTAATATTGATTGCGTTGAAGCTCCGCACGGAAGGGCTTGCGCTTCAGCTACAGGGGTAAAAAGAACAAACCCTGACAAATTTGTATTTACATATCAGGGAGATGGGGATTTTGCATCAATAGGTTATGCGGAATCCATGCATACAGCCATCAGAGGGGAGAAAATTTCTGCGATATGTATAAATAACACAACTTACGGAATGACCGGTGGACAGCTTGGCCCTACAACACTAATGGGGCAGGTAACAACGACATCACCATACGGAAGAAACAAAGAATACTATGGTTACCCCGTGAAAATTGCCGAGCAAATTGCGCTTTGTGACGGAACGGCATTTTCTGCTCGT
>JAEEXX010000065.1 GCA_016287985.1 Candidatus Gastranaerophilales bacterium | reverse complement strand
CTTGGCAAGTTATAAACAGCATATTTCCGTTAACATGCAGCCCGTATGGCTTGTTAAGGCGGTCAACAAGTACGGTAACATTACCTTGTGGGCTTACTTTAATAACATTATTGGCATTATAATTTGCTACATATATATTACCTATTCCGTCACTTACCATACTTATCGGACCGGAAATTTGATTACTTTTTATGAACACAGATCGTTTATTATCAGGAGTTATTTTTATTATTGCGTTTTCCGAAAATGATGCAACATAAATATTACCATTTAAATCAGTTGTCACGCCAGTAGGACTCAAAATATTTTCATATATACCCGTTTGCGTTGCAATTATAGATTTAGGATTTATAGGGGGTTCCTGAGCTGAAGTTTTTGATTTTATATCATTTGCCAAATTTTGAGCTTGACTATAATACTCACTTGATGACGGAATTAAGTCAATATATTTTTTTGACATGGTATAGTCTTCAAGTTTATTTGAAAGTTCTGCCAGCTTAAAAATAACTTCATAATCATTCGGATTTCTTACATACAATTGTTTAAAGACAACAAGTGCTTCAGAATAGTTTTTCAGATAATCCAAAACTGTCCCCAAATTATAATAAGCATCCGCATAATCCGGATATGTTTTTATCGCACTTCGGAAAGATTCTACAGCGCGCTCATACATCCCGAGTTTATAAAAATCAATTCCCTGATTATAATCCAATTTTGCATCAACCGGTACCTCAGCGGCAATTGATACCATTCCTGCAGATAAAAACAAAACCAAAGACAGAATAATCTTTTTCATATTAATATCCTCAGATATATATTAACATAAATTCTTGTTTTAAGGTATTATGTAAATATGAAACAAAAAGTTATTGCAATAGCAGGCCCTACAGCCAGCGGGAAAACAAAAATGGCAATAGATTTAGCTAAACAAGCCAACGGTGAAATTATTTCAGCGGACTCACGTCTTGTATATAAAGGGTTTAATGTTGCTGCCGCTAAACCCACACTTGAAGAACGTCAAGGGATTCCCCATCACATGGTTGATATTACCGAACCTGAATATGATTATTCGGTTGGTGATTATTATGAAGGGGCTAAAAAGGCAATAGAGGATATTTTAAGGCGAGGAAAAACTCCGATTGTTGCAGGCGGAACAGGATTATACTTTCGTATTTTACTTGAAAATTACGATTTACCACGCGTGGAAGCAAACCCAGAATTAAGGTCAGTATTGGATAAAAGAGATAAAGAGGATTTGCTGGATGAAATAAAACTCCTTGATAATGCGGGGTATGAACGTTTAAAAGATTCAAATAAACGCAGAATCGTTCGTGCCCTTGAAGTTATGAAGATTTTAAATAAACCGTTTTCCGAAGTCAGTACATTAAAAGAACCTGAGTATGATGTCGAATGGCACTGTCCGAAAATGGAATCCAGAGAATGGCTTTATGAGAGAATTAACAAACGGGTAGATTTAATGGTCGAACTGGGAATTATTGATGAAACAAAATATCTTTTAAAAAAACACGGCAGAATTAAGAATTTTATTGAAACAATAGGCTACAAAGAAATTTTAACTTATCTTGATGGAAATACATCTTTAGAAGAAGCTTTAGACAAACTAAAGCAGCACACCAGAAACTATGCAAAAAGACAGCTTACATGGTTTAGACGAAATCCTGAATTGGAAATTAATATATAAACTAGCCAAAAGGAATGGAATTCGTTGAAGATAAAAAAGCAGGAACCTGAATTCCTGCTTTTTTTTTAAATTTATAACGCAAATATTAACGTTTAGAGAATTGGAATCTCTTACGAGCTCTTTTTCTGCCGTATTTTTTACGTTCTTTAACACGTGCGTCACGAGTTAGCAGACCTTCTGACTTAAGAACATTTTTATATTCTTCATTAGATTTTAATAACGCTCTTGAAATCCCGTGTCTGATAGCTGCAGCCTGAGCAACGATACCGCCGCCTACAGCCTTTACTCTTACGTCATATTTATCTTGATTTTCTGTTAAAACTAGTGGTCTATACACCATCATCTCAACAGCCGGCATGTTGCCTATATAGTCTTGCAGTTTCTTTCCGTTAACGAAAATTCTACCTTTACCCTTTACTAATTTAACAACTGCGATAGCGCATTTTCTGCGGCCTGTAGCCATAATTTCCTTAGTATCTGCCATAATTACTTAGCCTCCTTTTCTAATAAGATTGGCTTTTGAGCAGCATGAGGATGCTCAGCACCACAGTAAACCTTCAACTTTGTAAATTGAGTATCACCTAAAGTATTATGTTGCAACATACCCTTAACGGCTTTTTCAATCAACTTAGTTGCATCTTTTTCACGAACTTCTTTTACAGAAGCTGCTTTTAAACCACCAGGGTAACCTGTATGGTGGTAATAGATTTTATCTGTTTCTTTATTACCTGATACTAACACTTTTTCTGCATTGATTACAATAACAAAGTCACCTGTATCAACGTTCGGAGTGTATTCAGGTTTGTTTTTACCTCTCAAAATGTTTGCAACACGAGTAGCAAGACGGCCTAAAATTTCGCCTTCCGCATCTATTACATACCATTTTCTTTCGACTTCAAGAGGTTTTGCTGAATATGTTTTGTTTAGCATTTTCTATTTCCTTCTTGTTCTGATGTTATTTATAGAAGTTAATAAGTTAATAGGTTAATAAGTGAATAAGATTTTTAGATACTTTTTGTGAGCACAACAAAGTTTTTCTTATTAACTTATTAACTTTGCTCTTATTAACTTAATCAGGGTACTCAACCCTAATTAGTGTCAATCCATAAGGACTGACTGTTTGCCCCGCCTTTCGACGGTCTTTTGCTTCAAGAACTTCTTTCATATGCTCTGCAGGGAGATTATGACCTTCAATTTCAAGAAGCGTACCGACTATCGTTCTTACCATATTATAAAGAAATCTATTTCCTTCAATATGTATAAAAATTTTATCGCCTTGTCTTTCAACTTCAGCTCTGGTTAATTTACAAACTTTGCTTGGGTTTAGCGTTCCGGAACTTTTAAAACTTGAGAAGTCATGTTCACCGAGTAAATAATCGAGCGACTCTTGCATCCTTTCAATATTTACCCCAAATTTCACTCTCGGAATATCACCGTCAAAAGCCTGTTTATATTGTCTATTGATAAATTCATATCTATAATAACGACATTTTGCAGACTTTTGGGCATGAAACTTATCTGGAACTATTCTCAAATTACTGACCGATATATCATTTGGAAGAATCTCATTCATATGATAGATAAAATCTGAAGCAACAATGTTTTTATCAGAATCAAAATGAAGAACTTGCCCAACAGCATTTACACCTTTATCGGTTCGTCCGGAGAAGATTGTCCTAACCTGTCGGTTCTTATTGTTTGCGATATTTCTACCGCCTATTATCAAAGTACTAATCGTTTTCTCTATCTCGCCCTGTATTGTCGGTTCATCTATTGGCCTGCCATTCTCAAATTGAATTTGGCTTCCCGAATAATTTTTACCTATATACTGAACGTCAAGAGCATAACGCATTCAATTATACCAATTGAATTAATGCCATTTCAGAAGCATCACCCCTTCTTGGCGGTAATCTGTAGATTCTCGTATATCCGCCTTGTCGTGAGGAGTATTTTGCACCGAGTATACTAAACAATTTTCTTAATACAG
Source organism: Candidatus Gastranaerophilales bacterium (assembly GCA_016287985.1). GTDB lineage: Bacteria > Cyanobacteriota > Vampirovibrionia > Gastranaerophilales > Gastranaerophilaceae > CAG-196. The sequence continues at coordinate 5,844 of JAEEXX010000065.1, read as the reverse complement.
TTTGTTTAGCAAGCTTTTTGCCTTCTTGTGCTTCTTCATACAATTCACCTGTTGCAGTATCAATTAACTTTCCGATTTCTTTGTCAAAAATATATCTTCCGGCTAATCTTCTTGAGTTCAAGTCACCTTTTTTCGCTAATGTAATAAGATTTTCAGCATAAGGTTGGAGAGCTTTTGCTCTTGCCATAGTTGTTTTAATCTCATCATAAGTCAAAAGTTCAGTGGCCAATGAACGCAACAGAGCCTTTCTTTGGTCTGGTGCTTTACCAAGCGTATGTTGTTTTGTTTGGTGTCTCATTGTTTTTTCCTTTTTATTTGTCTTTTACTATTTATTTTCTTTATGTGAACTAGATATTTAACCTTGAGCAAATTTTCTTATAAACTTAACAACTTTGCTCATATTAACTCTAATATTTTAACTATTCAGCTGCTTCAACAACTTCATCATCAACTCCTTCAGGATTTGGAGCTAAGTCTAAACCGAAGTGGTGAAGTCTTTCGATTACTTCGTCAGAAGATTTTTTCCCGAAATTCTTTATATTCAACAAATCATGCTCTGATTTCTGTAACAATTCAGCCATTGAATTAATGCTTGCCCTTTTTAAACAATTGTAAGCACGAACAGATAATTCAAGTTCATCAATTGTTATAGAAGGTTCATCTGCACTCGGAGCAGCAACTGTTTCTTTTACATCTTCTTCTACAGCTGTTTCAATTTCTCTATGAACAACATTTCCGGCAATTGATGCAATCTGGACAAAATGTTCAATCAATAATTCTGCAGCTTGAGAAAGTGCAGTCGTTACATCTATCGTTCCGTTTGACCAAATTTCAAGAGTTAACTTATCAAAATCAATACTGTCGCCAACACGAGTATTTTCAACTTCATAGCTTACCCTTTTGATTGGCATAAATGTCGCATCAATAGGTAACATATCAATTGTAGCACCGGATTTTGAATTTCTTGGGACATCATTTGCAACATACCCTTTACCCTTTTCTACAATAATATCGGCGTGGAAAGAACCACCCTCAGCAATCGTACATATCAACCAATCAGGATTAACGACTTTAACTCCTGACGGTAGTTGAATATCACTGGCCAAAACAGCTCCGGGCTTATCAACATCAATTCTAAGATGTTGAGGTTCATTTGAATCCATCTTAACAGCTAAGCCCTTGAGATTTAGCATTACGTCAATAACATCTTCTAAAACACCTGGAATTGCTGTGTATTCATGAGTTATACCCTCAATTCTGCAAGATGTTACAGCCGTACCTTCAAGGCTTGATAGCAATACACGTCTGAGTGCATTACCAATGGTTGTTCCAAATCCTCTTTCAAGAGGTTCAATTGTGAATTTACCGTATTGTGAACCGTCTGAACCGGCCATCGTATTAACAGTTTTAATTTTTAATTCCATATTTTTCTCTCCTATCAGCCTATTTTGAATAGTACTCTATAACAAGTTGCTCTTTAAAGTCAGGGTCCATTTCTTCTCTTTGCGGAACTCTTTCGTAAGTAATTTTCAGATTATCTTTATCAACAGTTAACCAAGAAGGTGTCAATGATAAATCAATCGCACTCATAACTGTTTTTAAATAGTTATTGCTTCTTGCTTTAATCGTTATAACATCACCTGCGCTGACTGAATATGATGGAATATCTACTTTTTTACCGTTAACCAATACGTGTCCATGGTTAACTATTTGTCTTGATTGTTTTCTTGTTACACCAAAACCTGCTCTGAACAAGATATTATCAAGTCTTGATTCAAGAATTTGAAGAAGGATTGTGCCTGTAACACCTTTCTTTCTCGCAGCTTCATGGTAATATTTTGCAAATTGTTTTTCACTTACCAAATATGTAAGTCTGATTTTTTGTTTTTCATTCAAATGGATTGCATATTCAGAAAGTTTTTTTCTGACTGCACCATGCTGACCTGATGCTGTTTGACGCATTGAACTTGTCAGCTTCCTGTTAGATAAGTCTTTCACCCCGTAGTTACGGAAAAGCTTATTACTTGGTCCTGTGTATCTTGCCATAATTATCTCCTTTTCTTTTGCCGGGCATCTATGGTTTAAATCCTTGGCGAGGATTCAAGCCCCGGCATTTATACTAAAGTGAATAAGTGAATAGGCTAATAAGTGAATAAGATATTTATTTTTGAACAAAATTTCCTTATTAACTTATTAACTTTGTTCTTATTAACCTATACACGTCTTTTCTTCGGAGGTCTGCACCCATTATGAGGAATAGGTGTAACATCCTTGATTAATGTAATTTCAAGTCCTGCTGCTTGTATAGCTCTGATAGCCGTTTCACGTCCTGAGCCCGGACCTTTAATGTAAACTTCAACCTTTTTCATACCTTGATCAATTGATTTTTTTGCAACTAATTCTGCCGCAGATTGTGCCGCAAACGGAGTACCTTTTCTTGCACCTTTGAAACCCGTAGCACCAGCTGTTGCCCAAGCAATAGCATTACCTTGCATATCAGTAGAAGTTACAATTGTATTGTTGAAGGTGGATTGTATATGTACAACTCCTTGCAATACATTCTTCTTTTCTTTTTTCTTTGTAGTTTTTGGTCTTGCCATTTTTCTTTTTCCTTATAATTAATTACTATTTATTTTCTTTTAGCAAATAAGTTAGCTGTTTGATAAGTGAGTAAGAAGTTTCGCATTTTATAAGCTTTATTTTCTCATTAACTTACTAACTTTACTCTTATTAACTTTTTATTTTTTCTTACCTGCAATAGCAACTTTCTTACCTCTGCGAGTTCTCGCATTGGTTTTTGTTCTTTGGCCTCTGCAAGGTAAACCTTTTTTATGACGCATTCCTCTATATGAGTTAATTTCCTGCAAACGTTTTATGTTTACCGCAACTTCACGTCTTAAGTCACCTTCAATATGATACTCTGAAAGCGCATTACGCAATTCTTTAATATCATTTTCTGTTAAATCGTCTGTCCTCAAATCAGGAGAAATCCCTGTTACTTCAAGAATTTTTTTTGCTCTTGCAGGCCCAATACCGTATATGTATGTAAGCGCTACTTCCATTCTTTTGTTACGAGGTAAGTCTACCCCTACTAATCTTGCCATTTCGTTTTCCTTCTTTTATTTTCTACTACTTCTATTTTCGCTTTAAGTTAATGAATTAACGAGCTAATGAGTCAATAAGTATCTTATTCACTTATTAACTTTGTTCTTATTAACCTTTATCCTTGTCTTTGCTTGTGTTTCGGATTCTCGCAAATCACTGCAACTCTGCCTTTTCTTTTGATAACCTTGCATTTGTCACACATAGGTTTTACTGAACTTCTTGTTTTCATTTTTGTTTTTCCTTTATATTCTTGTGCTACTTTAACCTGAATGTAATTCTTCCTTTTGTCAAATCATACGGCGTCATTTCAACTTTTACTCTGTCACCGGGAAGTATTCTGATAAAATTCTTTCTAATCTTTCCTGAAATATGCGCCAAAATTTCATGGTCATTTTCTAATTTAACTCTAAACATTGCATTCGGCATAGATTCCAGAATCGTACCTTCTATTTCTATTACGTCTTTTGCCATTAATTTTCCTCTATTTCGGCTATCAAAGGATACCTCCAAGAGGCATCTTATATTATCATATTTGCTAAAAATCTCAATGCAAGCTATTTTATTAAATTTCAACACATTTGTAAAGAAATATTGCTGAATGTTTTATTAATATTAAGGTATTATAATATTGCACCTTATTTTATTCAAGGTATCTTAAATTATAAATATGCCGAGTATTTCTTCCTCAAAATTACATATTTTAAAAACCTTTATATTAAAAAAACATTTTATTTGGAAATTTAGAAAATCGCAGAATAATCGCATAAAAAATTTTGACAGGGTTCAAACTCGATAATAACAAGGGTTAAAAAAATCGGGATGACAAGATTGCGCGAGTGAGCGGAGTGCGGAGGACTTTTGCAAAAAGAATGAAATTCTTTGTGGCAAAATCCGTAGACACGTTCAACGCGAACGAGCAAGACACGAACGTAAGTTCGACTTGGAAACCGATTTTTTGCATAAAAATCGGGATGACAAGATTGCGCGAGTGAGCGGAGTGCGGAGGACTTTTGCAAAAGAATGAAATTCTTTGTAGCAAAATCCGTAGACACGTTCAACGCGAACGAGCAAGACACGAACGTAAGTTCGACTTGGAAACCGATTTTTTGCATAAAAAAATCGGGATGACAAGATTCGAACTTGCGACCCCCGCGACCCGAACACGGTGCGCTACCAAGCTGCGCTACATCCCGATTAATATTATTTAATTCTCAAAACAAGATAATAATATTACCAACAAAAACTTCTTGCAACAATCTGTTACAAATCTTCGTCTTCTTCAATGTCCGCACCTTTTCCGAAGAGCAGAGATTTCCTTTTTGCATTCTTATCATCAGATTTAGTGCATTCGAGAGCTTTGATTAAATCACTTATTAATTCTTCAGAGTGATGGTGAACAGCATGCCCGGATTTGTGGTGTATATCAACAATATGAGAGTGAGTTGCCATTTCAAGCTGAATCAATGCCATATTGAATTCATACAGTTTGTTAACATAGGCGATGTTCGAATTTATGTAATCAGCTTTTGCGTCCTGCAATGCAACATAGTCAACTTCACCTCGTTTATATTTATCAAAAGCAATATTATAAGTATTTTTTGAAAAGAATACATTGCCACGGGCTAACGGAAGTTGTTCCTCTACCCTTTCAAGATTATTAAATGCTCTTTGAATTTCATAATACAAATCTTTTTTAAACAAATCAATCTCATTTTGAGCAAGCGATAGTTGAGCATCAGCACCTTTTATGCTGTGTTTTAGCTCCATAAGATTTACATCGGTTTCCATGTTAACACCGACACGAAAGCTGTTATTTGATGCATTGAATGTATTATTATATCCGTAACCTGCATTTGCGTTAATACTCGGAAGATACATTCGCCTAACATATTTTAATGATTGATTCATCGCTTTTTTTGTTGCAATAAGTACGTGTAAATCAGGACTATTTTTGTATGCTACAGAAGGCGCATTTTCACGATTGAACGGGAACTCACAGTTTTTATGTTCTTTATGCTCTACTTTCCATTCTTCCATATCTTTCGGAACTCTATAATGAAATGTATCAGTGTCCTTGATGTCAAATTCAATATTTTTACTAAGATAAAGCGCATTATTTAAATCTACTTTCGCATTTTTGTACGCATCATCAGCGGCTATATACTGAATTTTGTTTGCACTCATTACCCCGCCTGCATTATCCCAGTCAGGGTGTTTACCCTCCATCATATTAGTAAGTTCTGTCTGCATTCTGATATTATCTGCATTTATCTCCTTAATAGCTTTGGTTCTAAGCACGTTATAATACTTACGTTTAACTTCAAACAGCGTACTGCATAAGCTATCCATGAATTCGTATTCGGCACCGATTTTATAAAACTCTTCCATTTTTATACGGGCGGTAGTTTTACCAAAATCCCATACCAATTTGTTAATACTGACCCCGACTGACGGTAAGTCTCTATAGTGCTTGTCATAATATATACTGTCAGAGTTGTACTCATTATATATACCTGTTCCGGCACTAATAACAGGAAAATACCCTGATTTAGCCAGCCCTAAATTGCTTTTTGCAATATCTAAGTTATATTTTTGGCGTTTTATCTTCGGACTGTTTTGGTAGGCTAAAGAGATACAATCAGTAATATTCAAAGGTTTATCTTTTTCAATTTTAACAGCATGAAAAAATTCCAGTTCTTCATCATTATGAGCACAGACAAAATTTGTCTGAGACAGTAA
>JAEEXX010000064.1 GCA_016287985.1 Candidatus Gastranaerophilales bacterium | reverse complement strand
AATTTGAATGCAAAGCTTGCACTTACATACCAAAATCTCGGTAACAATGAAAAATCTCTAAACTATTTTCAAAAAACATTCAAATTAAATCCGAGTTTAACCTCTATGAGATTTGATTACGCAAATTTGCTAGGGAATATGAATAGAAATGACAAAGCAATTGAGCAATATAATGAGTATCTGAAGTCATTTGCAAATGATGCAGATGCTTATAAGAATTTGGGAATCGTTTACGAAAAAACAAATAATATTGATTTAGCCCTTCAAAATCTTGAAAAAGCATACTCAATTAATTCATCTGATACAGATACACTGAAAGAATTGGCATTGTGCTATCATACAAAAAAAGATTACCCAAATGCGTTGAAATTTTATAATTTTGCATTAAAATCCGAACCGGATAACATAGAACTACTTGCGAATAAAGCTTTGACCCTTCATGCAATGAACAATTACATATCCGCCATTGAATTGTATAAAAGTATCTTAAACAAACAACCAAATGACCGAATTAAAAAGAATCTGGTTACAGCATCTATTGCATATGGATACAATCTGTATGACAAAAAGGACTATGGACAAGCGATTCTTTATTTTGAAGATGCGATAGAACTAAGTCCAAGCGAGGCTTCTGCATACTTTGGCCATGCCATGGCTAATGAAAAATTGGGCTGCACTGAAATAGCTCTGGCAAGTTATAAAAAGGCTTGCGAACTAGAACCCGCTAACAATGAGTATATGGCAAAATTTGACAGCTTATACACAACTGCTGAGGAACAGGGAACAACAAATTCCACTACTGTTCAACCTGAACAACCTGAAATTAACATAATAACACCTGTAGCTATCGTTGAAGAACCATTATCTTACGATGACTTAATAAAAAAAGGAGATGAATCATACAAAAAGCAGGATTATGGCACAGCTACCGATTATTATACAAAAGCAGTTATAGCAAACCCTTCTGATAAAAATGTAATGCAAAAGATTGCCGGAATATATAAACAAACAGGTAATAATCAAAAAGCTATAAGTTTTTATGACAAGATTATAGCTCTTGATCCGGAAAATGTTGATGCCCATTTTAATAAAGGTCTGGTTTATGCGGGTCAAAAAGATTATGATAACTGTATAAAGTGCTTTGAAAAAGTTATTCAATTGTCGCCGGAATATCCTTATGCTTACTATTCTATTGCAATGGCATATGAGCAAAAAGGTTTAAAAGATAAGGCTTTAGAGTACTACTATTTATACTCTGGTTTAGAATCTGATGCGGGAATTTTGAGTGTTGTAGAACAAAAAATTAAAAAATTGGAATCCAACTAATGAAACAGATTTTATTTGTTTTAATAGTTTTGTTATTTATTAATTTTAATCAACCTGTGTTAGCGCATAAAAAAGGAATCCTCTTATTTAATACGCAGCCGATTACAAAAGAAAACGCACTGTCTGATGAAATGGTTTTCTCTATCGGTCAACGAGTATACTATCTGTTTCTGGCACCTAAGAAAATGAACAATAAATTTATTCGAGTCCAAATTTTTAAAATGATAGATACCGCTCCTTGGGGAGGAAATGAAATTGTAAGAACAAAAGATTTCAGGCTTATGAAAGACCAAAAGTATTATCATACAGACTACTTTACATTACACGAAAGCGGCAGATATGTAATGCAGGTTTTCTCAATAGACGACCTTCAACATCCGCTTGCTGTGGATTTCTTTTATGTAAAATGATTAGTAATCTGATGATTCAAAGTCATCTTCGTCTTTAAGTGAAGACAAGTCATCAGAGTAACTTGAATCAAAATCTTCCGGAAGATATTCACTATCCGGCCAAACTGTTGTATCGTCAAACCTGCATGCGCTTAAATTTTCACTCATAGTAAAATCTGAGTTGGATAAATCAGCTTCCATCACTATTGTCCCTGCCAAATCGGAATCAGGGAATCCGCAATATTGGACAGTCGCATAACTAAAGTCTGCTCCATTGAGAGTTGATTCGGTAAACACACATTCGATTAATTTTGTTCTTGTAAAATCAACGGAAGTTAAATCGCAACCTACGAACTTAACATCTGTGAGCTGAGAATCTGCAAAAGAAGAAGAAGTTAGGTCAACATTATCGAAAATGGCACCTTCTATCGTTGAGTTAGAAAAATCTGTCTCACTCAAATCTACATATTTTCCATTTATTGCTTCATTAAAAGCTTTTGTATCATTTATTGATAGTTCTACTAATTCTTCTTTTGATAACATTAATTCTCTCCTAATTTATTAAATCTATCTGCATCGCAAGCAGAACCGCTTGAGTTCTGTTTGACACCTTTAATTTTTTAAAAATACTGTTCAAATGAGTTTTAACAGTAACATCTCTAACACAAAGTTTATCAGCAATATCCTGATTGCTGGCCCCTTTCGCAACATAAGACAATACTTCCTTCTCCTTTGGAGTTAAAGCTTCTATGTTTACATTTTTGTTTATCGTTCTTTCTGAAAGTTTTTTATCTTTATTCCAATTCGTTCGTCTCAAAACAGCTTCAATCCTCGCTAAAAGATTCGGCAGAATAAACGGTTTAACAATATAATCATCTGCCCCGATTTTTAATCCTGAAACCATTTTTTGATCTTCATTTACTGCAGTAATCATTATGACGGGAATTGTTTCTGTTTTTTTGTTTTTTCTTATTGCTTTTAATGTGTCCCAACCGTCCATATTCGGCATCATCACATCAAGCAAAATTAAATCATAATTGGTATTTTCACTTGTAAGTTTTTTTAAGGCTTCTATTCCATCATACGCAATATCTACTTGATATCCATACATAGGAAGGGCATCCTTTAAAAACTTTGGATTATCATCTACAACTAATATTGAAGCAATTCCGTTCATGTTACACTAACCTTTCTTTTAGGGCTTTAAGTGCTGCCTGAAGCCTGTCATCAACCTCAAGCTTTTGCAGAATACTTGCCACATGAGCCTTAGTTGTATTTATACTAACAAACAGTTGGTTTGCAATCTCATTATTACTGAAACCTTCCGTAATAAGTTTCAAAATTTGAGTTTCTCTTGATGTTAATCCGTAATCCCTTGTCGGAACATAAGTATCCGCTTTCTGAGATTGAGCGGCAGCTTCCAAAACAATATGCGAAATACTCGGATCGAACCAAGATGCACCATCAAGAACAGACTGGACAACTTCTACAAGTCTTTTAGGATTTATTTCTTTTGAGCAATAAGCATTTGCACCAGCTTTAAGCGAATTCAGGACTTCTTGAACATCATTGTGAGAAGTCAATATAACTACTTTTATATCTTTATTAATTTGCTTGATTGCGCTTGTTGCATCTATTCCATTCATGCCGGGAAGACCTAAATCCATAATAACAAGTGAAATTTGATTTCCTTTCACAATGTCAATAGCCGTTTCTGCAGACTCAGCTTCAAAAATTTCACCTGTATAATCGCAATTTTCAAAAGCGGTTTTCAAACCAAATCTTGTAAGTTCATGGTCTTCTACTATTAACAAGTTATTTTTCATACACACTCTGCCTTTGATGAATTTTTTCCGGTGCATTATAGTTAACACCTGCTTCATAATTAGAATTTAAGGTAGCACACTTAATGAGAGATATATTTGACTTCTCAAACTCACCTTTTGCTTTTAATACCTGGCTTAAATAATAATAGTATTTAAAGTTATTCTCGTCAATATAGTAAGAATTATTTAAATAGGTTTCTGCCATTGAATAATTCTCATCTTTTATAGCCAAGTTCGCCAACCCTAACCAAACATCATTGTTTGTAATGTCAACAGAGACAACAGCCGGCAAATAATCATATGCCCTTTGAGGAAATACTTTCAATGCACCAATCAATAAATCTTCATCATATGACATTCTCTTAAGCAACTTATTATAAATTTTCTTTGTTTTCTTATCTTGTTCGAGTGCGTAATATGATTTCGCTATACCGACTGACGGAGCGACTTCTTTTGTTAATTTTTTTGCTGCTTTATAATATTTAAGAGCATCGTCAAATTTTCTGTCGTCAAAATTAATATCAGCCAGAGTCAAAACTGCCATGTAATTTCCACGATCATCTTTATATGCCCTTTGCGCGAAATCCAATGCTTTAAAAGGTTCATCATTTTCGTAGTATATACGGCTTAAGAGAGCAAATATTTGCGGCGTGTAACTTTTTGCCTGCAATATTGCAGATTGCAGAACTTTTGTCGCCAAAAGACTCTTTTCCTGCAAATGGTAATAAAACGAAAGGTGATAATCTTTTAATGGTTCATCTTTTGATGTCTTGTATAAAACGTACTCTTCCGCAGCTCTTATTTTGTTTTGAAAATCAATTGTATTGAATTCCGTTTTCTTAATTTTTGCAATAATTTTAAGCGCTTGTTTTGATTTGTCGGAATCTGCAAGGATCTTTGCTTTTAGAATTTTGTAATTTACGTTGACATCATTTTCATTAATTGCGTTGTTAATATATTTTAATGCTTGTACTAAGTTATTGGATTTGTAGTACCCAAGTGCAATTAAGTAATTTTTGTAGTCACTTTCGTTAGCTTGAACGCTGTTTAAAAGTTCGGAAGTGGTCTCTATCGCAAGATTATTGTATACAATTCCGGCATACGCATCAGATAGATATAAGGTATCCTTTAACTGTGTCATACCTGTAGGATAATAGTATTTTCGTATATCTTTAACATAATTTTTTGTATAAAGGTTATTATCAAGCTTACTTATCAACTCTTCAGATAAATCAAAAAAACCATACTCCGCCATTTTCATCGCGTAGGCAAGAAATACATAATCATCATGTGAAGCTTTTGCAACCAAATCTGCAAAATCATCGTGTGAAGCTTTAATATTACCCTGCAGAAAACGATTTTCAGCAGAAGCGTATTTTGCTTTTACAAAATTATCTTTAATCACCATCTCCATATTGGCGACATTTGTTTCTGCATGGAGAATTAACGGTTTTTGTTCGCCTTGAACAGGCACCGCTAAACCGGCTGAAATAGTAAAAGACGTCATCGTCAATATTGATAATAATGTTGTAAACAATCTTTTATTCATGCTCTAAATCCACACCTACGTAGTACCTATTAAACACTTTTAGTAACATATTACTGCAATTATTTACTATTGAGTAATATAAGTCAAGTAAGTTATATTTACTTAATATTTCGACATCTTCATCAGATAGATTAATATGAATGTTTTCAGTTAAAAACACCTTGACAATTTTATCCAATTTAATAGCTAAAAATTTTTCAACAACCAACGGATCAAAATGATTACCAGAACCTTTCATAATTATATCAATAACTTTTTCGATAGGCATTTTGTCACGATAATGCCTCTTGGAAGTTATTGCATCAAAAACATCGGATACGGCAAGAATCCGCCCCCCAAAAGGGATTTCTTCACCTTTCAATCCTCTATAATATCCAGTTCCATCAAATTTTTCGTGATGCGAACAAGCAATCTCGGTTATTTGCTGGAAATCTTCCGACATGTGAATCTTTTCCAGAATATTATGTGTTATTTCAACATGTTCTTGAATATGTTTGTATTCTTCCGGCGTAAGTTTTCCTTCTTTTTGCAAAACCGAATCTCTTATACCAATTTTACCTATATCGTGCAGTGCCGCTGCTTTCTCCAGAATATATACGTCTTTTTTTTCTAACCCAAACTCATTGGCAATCAATGAAGCATACATTTTTACGCGTGTTGAGTGACCGGATGTTATTTTATCTCTTGCATCTATAGATGAAGCCAGCGTTTCAATAAAGCTGTCAAAGATAATTCTTTGCTCTTCCAACATTTTTCGCTGCTTTTCAAACAACTGGGCATTTTCCAACGAGATACCAGCACTTGATGCTATTGCGACCAACAAATCTTCATCATCGATAGTAAATGTTTCATCAAACTTGTTAAGAACTTGAAAAACACCTATTATCTCTTGATTAAAGTTCTTAATAGGCATACACAATATGGTTTTGGTTCTGTATCCGGTTTTTTTATCTATGTCAGGATTAAATCTATAGTCCTTATATGCATCTTTTATATTAATAGTTTCTCCGGTTTGAACAACATGCCCTGCCAAACCTTTATCGGCAGGAATCCTTAATTCTTTTACGTCATCAAGGCCGGTTGCAACTTTTGAATACAATTCATTATGTTCCTGGTCATATAAAAATACCGTACACCTATCAGCATTAAGCGCTATTTTTGTTTCTTCTGCTATTGTTCTTATTAATACGTCAATATCTTTTTCTGCAGCAACAGCCTGCCCTATTTTTACAAGTGCTATCAAGGGATCTTTAACTTGCGCATGTACGCTCAAATGAGTAATTGGCGGACATTTTAGCATTGATGCCAATTTTTCAAAAAATAATGTTTTCTGAGTTCTTACAGCCAATTTTCTGGCTTTATTATAATTTATAGAATATAGGGTACTGTTTTTTTCAGCAAAATTTATATATCCCTGAACAAGTTCGTGTAAAATTTGCGTAATACAATCACTGGAACGCTCAACCAAAAATTGTGCGTCATTCATAAATTGATAGTAATCTTTATATTGTTTTTTTATAAAAGAGCCCAACGCCAAAAGACTAAAACATATGGCCGAATCATCATGATAAATTTCTTTGTGTTTGACTATACGAGGTTTTGCCTCATCAAAAGAGCCATTGAAAATTTCATCCGCAGATTCGTATATAAAATTCTCCAGCGACATTAAACTCTCTCTCTACAAATTAAATCCTTTATTATATAATATAACAAAAGGGGTAAAACAGCAAGCGGGGTAAATAAAGGAGGAGCGTTTTAAAGTTATGCCTGAATTAAAAAAAATAAGCATTATCATTCCTGTTTACAACGAAAAAAATTCTTTGTTGGAATTACTAAAACTTGTTGAAAATGTTGATTTAAGCCTGGAGAAAGAAATTATTTTGATAGATGATTTTTCTACAGATGGTACAAAAGATTTGTATAAGGAGTTACCGCACAAAGTTTTATACCACGAAAAAAATATGGGGAAAGGCGCTGCGCTAAGAGACGGTATAAAAGAGGCAACAGGCGATATTATAATCATTCAGGATGCAGATTTGGAGTACAATCCTGTTGATTATATTCCTCTCGTAAATTTAATTAAAGAAGATAATGCCGATGTAGTTTACGGTTCGAGATTTTTAGGGAAACAAAATAAAGGTAAGTTTTTATTTTTAAGCTTTATTGCTAATAAAACTCTTACTTTCTTAACGCAGATTCTGTATAAAACGAAATTAACAGACATGGAAACATGTTATAAAGCGTTTCGAGCTGATATTATTAAAAGTATTGATATTAAATCAAACCGATTCGATTTTGAGCCGGAAATAACAGCCAAAATATTAAAACAAAATATTCGTTTTTCAGAACTTCCAATAACATACAATGCCCGCACTAATGCAGAAGGTAAAAAAATAAACTGGAAAGACGGTATCCAGGCGATATTTACTCTGATAAAATACCGGTTTAAATAAGAAAACCTAGAATAAAAAGATATTTAAACTATTTATTTTGTTTGCAAATGATTGCTCTGTATATTTGTCCGGCAGAAATAAGCGCATTACATTGAACAATAGTATTTTTATCATCAATGCATTTTATAACATTTTCCAGAATCCTTTCAAGTTCAACATCAGCAAATTCACTAATTTTTGTTAGAGCTGTTATTGCAGAATTTCTGGCGACCCAATTAGCATCACTTAGCGCATTTAATAATTTCTCTAAAACCAATTCTCTATTTAATACCAAGCCTTCAATTGCTATTTCACGAATTTTATCGTTATCTTCACCAATTTTAGATAAATAAATATCAACAGAATTCGAATCATTTAAATATGAAAGTGCTTTTAGGGCGGATGCAGCTACTGATGAATTTATATCATCAGATTTTAACTTAAACTTGCTAAACAGCAATTTTTCTATATCACTTTTATTACTAGCTGAATTTGTTATAACACTTTCATGAAAAGTTTCTCCATCAGGCAATATGTAATCAAATCCAGCTTGTTTTACCGCAAAAACAGCCTCTTCAATCGTATTATATTCCAATCTTTCATTCCCTTGCGGATGAGGAATACACAAAGATGTTTTATTTTCAGAATTTTTTAATGAAAGTGCCTGAACAAAATAAATTGTTTTATCCTCAGCAGATGTTTTTTTTATCGTTACTTTTTGCATACGCCCCTCTATAATTTTATTTATAAATTTTACCATGCCAAATAATGTTTTAAAAGAGCCACCCTTAAGCCTCAAAAAGCACACACTATTTTAAGTTATGTAAAATTTTCATAAAATACTTGCAAAAATAAACAATATGTGTATAATATGAGCATAGGGGTGCTTGCAAACCTTTAAGAGTGAGATATTGCCGTTAAACGGTTAGTCGCAGAAACCTGTTCATCTAAAAATAATGGTAAAGCAAGAACTCCAAGAGAGTAGATAAAAGTGTATAGGAGATTTATCATGAACAAAGAAGAATTGGTAAAAGAAATTGCAAAGAAGACTAAGTTGTCTCAAAAACTTTCATCTGATGTATTATCAGCTACATTAGAAATTATCCAAAAAACTGTTGCTAAAGGTAAAAAAGTTACTTTGGTTGGTTTTGGTACTTGGGAAGCTCGTAAGAGAGCTGCTAGAATCGGCAGAAATCCTCAAACCGGTAAAGAATTGAAGATTGCTGCTAAGACAGTTCCTGCTTTCTCAGCTGGCAAATCTTTCAAAGAACTTGTTAAGTAGTTTTTGAAAAGCAGAAGGACACTCAATAATTTGGGTGTCCTTTTCTATGTAAAAAAGAGGATGGTAAAAAACATCCTCTTTTTTACGTTTATTATCGCAATTAACAGAGACTAGTTGTTGCTTCCAAAGACTTTTTTAGTGAATCTACCTTATCCAATTGTTCCCAAGGAATATCAAGGTCTGTTCTTCCTAAATGTCCATAGGCGGCTAATTTTTGATAGAATTTACCCCCGTTTTTAGAAGGAAGATTCCTTAAATCAAAGTTTTTTATAATTGAAGCAGGTTTCAAATCAAAATTTGAACGAACAAGCGTCGAAATTTCGTCATCAGAAATTCTGCCTGTACCAAATGTATCTACGAAGATTGACACAGGTTCCGCAACACCTATTGCGTATGCAAGCTCGATTTCGCATTTATCAGCCAGACCTGCAGCTACAATATTTTTAGCAACATACCTGGCTGCATAGGCTGCAGAGCGGTCAACTTTTGTCGGATCTTTCCCTGAAAAAGCTCCACCGCCGTGGCGTGAGTAACCGCCGTAAGTATCAACTATAATTTTTCTTCCGGTCAATCCCGAATCACCCTGAGGACCGCCGACAACGAACCTTCCTGACGGATTAATAAGAATTTTTGTTTCTGAATCAGGCTTAATCATTTCGGTTTCAAATACATAGTCTATTACATATTTTCTCAAATCCTTATTAATTATTTCCTGAACCTTAGAATTATCCGATATACCGTTAATTTCAGCAGAATGCTGAGTCGAAAGTAAAATTGTATCAATTCTTGAAGGTTTTCCGTCAAGATATTCCACTGTCACTTGGGATTTCCCATCAGGTCTAAGATAACTTAGAATTCCTTCTTTTCTTACCTGCGCAAGTCTATAAGCAAGTTTATGAGCA
>JAEEXX010000063.1 GCA_016287985.1 Candidatus Gastranaerophilales bacterium | reverse complement strand
TAAATTCTCATGCTCTATTGTTTTCTGTATAATTCATTAATTTCGGGAACAAACTTCATTATTTTTTGAAGCTCGGTTCCTTTTAAACACTCAATAAACGAATTTACATCTTTAGGGAAGCATTTTCCGCCATAGCCGAATTTGCCATCAGGTCCAGGAACATCAGTGTGCGTGCGATTAATATATCCGCTCAATAAAATCCCTTTGTGAACTTTTTCGTAATCAATTCCGAGATTTTGGCAGTATTCATATATACCGTTAAAGTAAGTTACCTTTAGTGCCCCGAAAACATTATGTGCATATTTCGTAACTTCTGCTTCAAGCGAACTCATCACAACGTAATCTTTGCCTATAAATATTTGTTTTAGAAGACTTTCGTTATTTGTAAATATCATCGATTGATTATTAAAATCCTGTATGGCAGTCCTTTCCGTTAAAAATTCCGGCATGAAATTGACAGATTTATTATGTTTTTTACTTAACATGTCGCAAGTTCCGGGTTTTAGTGTGGTTCTTACAAATATCGGAACATTGGGGCAATTATCTATAATTTGTTCCAGGAGAGTTAAATCTTGTGACAAATCTTCTTCTGTCGGAATATGAATACTGATAAAAATAACATCTGCTTTTGAAATATCATCATTATAACCCTTAGGAGGGTCAGAGCGTAAAATATTGCATTTAGGATTGTGCTCATCAATCCATTTAATCAAAGCACCACCAATCACGCCGCAGCCGATAACTCCGACATTTATTTTATTCATTTAATACTCCTTACAATCCACCTTCAATTGTACATAAAAGATATTAATTATTCTTATTTTATTAAGTTTTTTTAATTAAAGCACAATTTTTAAAAGTTAAATATTAAATGATTTTATTTAAGATTTAAGATAGAGTTTGAAGGCTTTTATATCCCTTATTTTTCACATAAATATGTATTGCCAGCACATTTTCAAGTAACTTCAAATATTCATCAGTACTGCTTGCTTATTTAGCTAAACATATCTCTATAGAAAAAATGTAAAGTTTTGTAACAAAAGAATCCTTTTGTGAAATTGGATATTATTTAAATACTTTATATATATGTAAGATGTAAATAATATAGGTGATGAAAATGTCAACAACAATTAATCAACAAGCTTTGGAAAAATTTATTACTAAAACATTAGGTATTGAAAAGATATTAAAATCAGAAGCTCATCGATATGATATTAACCATTTGGATTTTGATGAAGCAGATGAAAACGATGATAATGAATTGGAACTGGATGAAATGTTGAATGAAGATACAGGTGTTTATGAAAAACTGGCAACACTGTATCAGCAAGAACTCAGAAAAGAACAAGAGGCTAAAGACGAAGAGAGGAAAAAAGAAGAATTAGACGAACAGCGAACTACAGGTCAAAGCGGTTCAGGCGTATAATTCACGTTAGAAAAAGACTGAGAGAGCAGACGTACGTAGACAAAGAGAGCGAGTAAAACACAAAGACAAAGAGAGAAAAAAGACAAAAAGCGGAGCCCAAAACTCCGTTTTTTATTTTGCAAAAATTCTATTACCATTCATTTTAATGAGTTTAACTTTTTTTAATGTGTTATATTCCCCGTCTTCCATAAGTATATTGACATAATTTCTTGTCAAACCTTTATACAAACCGGTTTGTTTATCTTTATGTTTTTCTATTAATACTTCTTGCTCTGAGCCTAAATTTGATTCAAGAAATTTTTGAAATTTATCCGCTGAAATTTGTTTTATAATTTTAGCTCTTTTTTCTTTTACACTCTCAGGTAAATGTCCCTCCATCTTTTCCGCAATCGTACCTTTTCTTACTGAATAAGGGAATGTATGAATTTGAGTCAATTTTGATTTTTTCAAATTTTCAACCGTTGTTTGGAATTCATCTTCTGTTTCACCGACAAATCCTGCTATAATATCACTTCCCAAAAACGGTTTATCAAATCTTAAAACAATATCTTCTATCTGTTCCAAATAGTGTTCTACTGTATAATGTCTGTTCATCCTTTTTAGTGTGGAATTACAAGCAGATTGCAACGAAAGATGAAAATGAGGACAAAATTTTTCACTTGTTTGCAAAAAATTCAAAAGATTTTGCGTGATTTCATGCGGATTCAGTGAGCCTAGACGGTAGCGGGGCATTTTGGTTTCTTTTTCAATTTTTTGTAATAAAGGTAAAAGTCCGCTTTCATACTGACCTATATGAATTCCTGTTAACACAACTTCTTTATAGCCATGTTCGACATATTTATTAATTTCATTTATTATAAATTCCGGATTTGCACTCCTTGATTTACCCCGACCAAAAGGAATTATACAATATGCACACCTGTTATTACAGCCATCTTGAATTTTCAGACTCATACGAGTTTTAGTTGTGTCTTCCAAAGATACCTCAAAAAATTCATTTACCCCCATCAAATCTTTAACAGCAAAATGAGTGTCATTATTAAGATATTTTGTTATTTCAAACTTATCTTCATTTCCAAAAACGTAATCAATGAAATCTTCTTTTAATAATCCTTCTTTGTCTATCTGTGCTATACAACCTGTTAATAATGTTTTCAAACCCAAACCATGTGCGTGTCGTAGCAGATACATTGCTTCATTGTCACTTTTATGAGTAACAGAACAAGAATTAAGTATATATAAATCGGCATCCTTCTCAAAATTTACCTGCACGAAACCTGCTTTAACAAGATTCTGAGCAACAATTTGCCCTTCAAATTGATTTGATTTACATCCCATTGATTTCAGGTAAAATTTCATTTACCCCTCCTACACCGAAATCAAATACCAAGTAACCAGAGTTAAATATATAGCTAAACCTATTACGTCAATTGTGGTTGCAATAACAGGGCCGGATGCGACCGCAGGATCAATTTTCATTTTTTTAAGTATCAATGGGGTACATGTACCAATCATAGTCGCAATTGTCATGTTTAATGACATTGCCAAACCAACAATTATACCCAATTCGACATTATGCTGCCAGTTCCAAGTTACTAAAGCTACCAAAACTCCAAAAATACAACCTATACTAATACCTGTAACTGTTTCTCTCCATATATAATGCCAGCTAGAGCTTAAGGTTACATAGCCGGTTGACATACCACGAACCATAAGTGTTATACTTTGCGTCCCTATATTTCCACCCAAACCGGCAAGCAAAGGCATAAACGCAGCTATCACAGGTAATGCAGAGAAGGTTGTATCATACCTGCTGGTTATAGAAACAGCGATAAATTCACCTATCAGCGTAATAAATAGCCACGGAGTTCTGGCTTTTATAGCATGTCCTAGGCTGCCTGTAAGCACATCATCGTCATCATCGCCCAAATCCGTTACGATACCTGAAGACGTAAGTATTTCATCAGTTGTTTCTTCTTCTACAACATCTTGGACATCATCCCACGTAACTATACCTTTTATATGATCATACAAATCAACAACCGGCAACGCATTAAACTGATATTTCATAAAAACATCGGCAATATGTCCTTGATAGTCATCAACATGTACTTTAACAATGTCTTTTATCATTATATCGGCAACACTAAGATTTACCGGTGAAGTCAACAAGGTCCTTAAAGAAACAACACCCAAAAGGTGATTATGTTTATCTACGACATAAACATAATAAAGCTCCATATTTTCTTTCTCAGCTTTAATCCTTATTGTTTCAAGTGCTTCTTTTACAGTCATATTAGCAGCAACAGTAAGCACTAATGGATTCATTATACCGCCGGCCGTATCATCGTTGTATGTTAAAAGTTCACGGAGCTCAGACGAAAATTTTTCAGGCAGATTATCAAGGTATACCTGACTTTCATCCTCCTCCATATCGCCTAATACGTCTGCTGCTTCATCATGAGGAAGTTTTGAAATTAATCTTGATGCAAGCCCTTCATCAATTTCACCCAAAATTTCGACTTGAAGCTGAGGGGTAAGATACTCTATTACTTCCGCTGCTTTTTCTTCATCCAGCTTTGTAAAACACGCAAAACGTTCTTCCGGCCTTAATTCTTGAAAAATATCCGCAATATCGGCAGAATGGTATGATGCAAGCTCTTCCGAAAGCTGTTGCTCCGTTTCATTATCTATCAGTTCCCTTATTCTATCTACCGTATTTTCCAAGTTTTGCATATTTATGCCCTTTTTAATTTAGTTAAAAATTAACGATAATTCGTAAATTGAAGCGGATAGTCATATTTATCCTCATTCTTACGAAGAAGCTGAATTACCTCTTGCAAATCATCCTTACTTTTCCCAGAAACCCTTACTTGTTCGCCTTGAATTGATGCCTGTACTTTGAGTTTTGAATCTTTAATATCAGCCACAATTTTTTTTGCGAGCTCCTGGGTAAGACCTTTTCTCAGATTAAAAACTTGTCTCACATTACCACCGAGGGCATTTTCCATAGTTTGGGCATCGAGAATTTTTATACTCAAACCTCGTTTAACTAGTTTTGTTTGAAGTATATCGTATATATTTCTCAATTTCATTTCGTCATTTGTCGTAATAGTAATATTCTTATCAGATTCCAATTCAATTTGAGAATTTGAATTTTTCAAATCAAATCTCGAGGTTAAATCTCTCTTAACCTGATCTACCGCATTGACAAGCTCCTGTTTGTCGAACTCAGAAACAACATCGAAACTGCAATCTTTAGCCATATTCAAAACTCCTGTTCTTAGTTAACAGTTATATAATAGCACGAATATGGAATTTTTTTTATCTATGCCACTTATCAAATAATTCAGACCACCAAGGAGTATGAACTTTACGTGGAGGAGCTTTTGGAATTGCATACATTGGATATGGAGCGACACGAGGTCTGTCTGCAAAATCCTGATACCCGCATCCATACTTTGAATGCATACTTGCATAAACATTACCGCCTGAAGAATAACCGGCACCACCAATACTACCAAATGACATAACCATAATTAAACACCTTTACAATTTATTACTACACATTTATATAAAGTATTTTTGTGCGCAATAATTGCCTTTTGTGTTAAGAATTGTAAACCTAGTCTTTAACAGGTATTAAGCAAGGTTTTAGTCCGAATATTTCGTATATGAGAATTAAGATATTATGCATAGTAATCCAATTTTTTCTGTCGTTGAATATTTTCAGCTTCAGCTTTTATAGCTTTAGCTTGAGAGGCCACCTTATAATCCTGACTTGATGGATCAGAAGGTGCAAGCGCTGATTTGATAACAATATCTGCGTGGTTGATTGTCTTTTCGGGGTTTTCTTTGTCTAACGATGGCATTTGTATTGAAACATGCCCGCCAACCGGCATCCCATTAGAATCTTTTTCAATAACTATAGAACCAGCCAGAGTACCTGCAGCATTTTTGTGCGCAAGCTCATGAGCATATATCTCATTGTATCTCTGCCTTATTGCTTGTTGTTGAAGGCTTCTGAATGTTGAAATTGTTTTACAATCCATGTACTAACCCCGCTCCTTTTTAAGTCGCTTTATCATTATACATTTTTTGTAAACTTTTGCAATAGATATGTTAACTATTGTAAATAACAGCTAATATAATTATATATCCTTTTTAAGCAAGATTATTGCACTATTTAACTCTTCAAGAAGGTATTGCAACTGATCATTAATTGTCTGAGGGTTATATATTGAACCTGACGATTGGTATGCAAGATATCTTTGGTAAATTACCGCTTCTCTGCGCAATTGAGCAATGGTTTTAACATATCTGTTTACTTCCATCATTTTTTTAAAAGATTCATAATAGCTTTCGGGTTTACCATCATATTTTTGGCTTAAATGATCTAAATTCATACTAAGTACGTTAGCACGTGTTACAAATAATTGAACGTTTCCGTCTTCTTCAATGCAATCAACAAGTTTTTCCATATATGGTATTATTTCGTTTGCATCTATATAATATTCAGATGTTCTGTCTTTTTTAGTAATAATATCAATAAAAGCAGGATTGTCTTTAGGAACAGGTTTTAAATCTGCAGGATTATCAAATCCTTTTTGAGATTCAAAAATCGGGGTTGCAGCTCTGTGTTCTTTTTTTTGCGGAGCTTTGGATTCCAAATCGGGTAATGTTCCTGCATAACCTTTACCCTGCATTTCCGCTTCGAGAGCTTTATTCTTTCTGTGCCAAAAAGCTGCGTTTGATGGCAGAGCAAAACATAATATTATGAGTAAAACAAAAATTCTCTTCATAATTTTATTATAGTGATTTTTTATCAAAAAACAAAGTTTAACTTTTTGCGCCAAAATATATATTTTGGTAAAATACATCATTAGTATTTTGCCAAATACCTGTCGATTTCCCATTTTGAAACATAAGTTCTGAAATCGTCCCACTCAATGTCTTTAGCTGTAACGAATTCATCAACAATATGTTTACCCAAAGCCTTTTCCACGATTAAAGAATTTTGCATATAACCTAAAGCTTCTTTTAAACTTCCAGGTAAAGCTTCTATTTTCATTTTCTTTCTTTCTTTCTCAGTAAGTTTATAAATGTTTGCATCTACGGGCTTTGGCGGTTCGATTTTATTTCTTACACCGTCAAGACAAGCTGCAAGAATTGTCGCAAATGCCAAATAAGGATTGCAGCTGGGGTCGGGAGAACGGAGCTCTACACGGGTCGATACACCTCGTTTTGCAGGTACTCTCAACAAAGCACTTCTGTTTGCTAAAGACCACGCCATGTAAACCGGTGCTTCGTATCCTGGGACAAGTCGTTTATAGCTGTTGACTGTCGGATTAAGAATTGCTGTCATACTTTTAATATGTTTTAAAATACCTCCAATTGCGTATTTCGCAATATCAGAAAGCTCATATTCCGCATTTTTATCAAAAAACGCATTTTTACCGTTTTTAGCCAAAGAAATATTGCAATGCATGCCGGAACCGTTGATTCCATACACAGGCTTTGGCATAAATGTTGCATGAAGTCCATATTTATCAGCTATAGCTTTAACTGCGACTCTAAAGGTTACAACATTATCTGCTGTCGTAAGTATATCAGAGTACTTGAAATCAATTTCCTGCTGGCCATCTGCAACCTCGTGATGAGAAGCTTCAATATCAAAATCCATTTCTTGCAGCGTACTTACGATATCAGATCTAACAGCCTCTCCCAAATCATCCGGCCCCATATCATAATATCCACCTTTATCATGGGTTTTTGTTGTTATATTTTTTCCTTCTTTTTCAAACAAGAAAAATTCCGCTTCCGGCCCGACATTCATCGAAAGCCCAAGTTTCTGAGCTTCCGCCATAAGTCTTTTTAAGTTACACCTCGGACAGCCTTCAAACGGAGTACCATCTGCGTTGTAAATATCACAAATCAACCTTGCAGAATTTCTGCCGTCCTTTTCTTGCCAAGGCAAAATTTGGAAAGTATTTTTATCTGGATAGAAAAACATATCGGAGGTCTCAATATTCCTGAATCCTTTTATTGAAGAACCATCGAGCATAATGTCGTTGTTTAAAACTCTGTCTATATGCTCGGAAGGTATAGCCAAATTTTTAACCTGCCCGTTTATATCCACGAATTGCAACTTAATAAACTGTACATTATATTCATTTATTAATCTTTTTATATCATCATCTGTGTAATTAATTCCGCTGAGCGGTCTATGCCTAAATTCCATTAAAACCTCCATTCTTACCAATTTCAAGAATAAATGATTTTACTGAAAAGGTCAAGAATATGAAGATTTTTATTATCTGCTCATCCTCTACTTAGTAATTTATTCGACTTTATAAATTTTGACTGATTCGATGGATTCAGTATAAATTTCTTTTATAACTCCACCAATAATATTTTATACTTATACTATTTTCGTGCTAGAATTTTTGTAGTTATTAAGGAGGAAGCTATGAAAAAAATATTATTATCCATCTTTTTATTGGCATTATTGATTTTGCCTTCAAAAGCAGCTACTGCTTGGAATGCAGAGAGCAGAGTTAACCCTGTAGGGAAAGTAGTTATTGAAAAAAACAGTTTGCCTGCAAAACTTCAATTCAATATCGTTGAAACCGGTGTAGATAATTCTGAGACTGCAACAAATAATATCGTTCAAATATCAAAAGATGATTTGAGATACGCAGGGAATGACAATGAAGTAGCAGCCGTTATATCCTATGAATTAGGTCAAATTATAAACGGTAAATCAGGCAAAGAGCATTTAAGAGCTGCTGCAAAGGCTTTGTTGGCAGAAAAACTAAGTCAGGATAATATAGTTAACACAGCAGCCAATAGCGAGTTCGTAAAAAGTAAAGTATCTCTCGGCGACCAAAAAGAAGCTGATATGACTGCAATTGACCTTATGATTAATGCAGGTTATAATCCGTTGGCATTGATAGTTGTTATTACAAAAATGCCAGGTTCAAATTTGGAAACCATTATGGGAACACCTGCAAACTCAGAAAGAGCTATGAGCGCATTTGATTACTTGTCATACAATTATCCTGCAAAAGTTAAAGCAGGCTACGGATGTCAGGAATACAGAAACTTTTTAGCTTATGCAGACCCGATTATTGAAAAAAGGAATAAAAGTAAACGACTTGTTAAAAAGTATGCAAAGCTTCAAGAAAAAATCAAACAAAACAGAGCAAAAAGTTTAGCACAATATAGAAAAACAGGCGGTCTAAGCGGTTGGGATGCAACTTATACATTATTGCATGAATTGTCAACAAGCTCAGCAAAATAAGAGAATTCTTTTTTATTAATAAGGCGGCTGCAATTAAAATAATTGCAGCCGCTTGTTGTATATCTTATAAATACTCGGTTTGAGAAGAAAGAACAGAGATTTTGATTATTTTTGATATTTGGCAAAAAATATTTTTACTTGTTTTATAATCTATATAAAAGATTTTAGGACACACCGTGCGAATATCAAAAATTGAAAATATTCACAGTAATACTTGTTATAATCAAAAGAATACAAGTTCTTCATTTAAAGGAACAGCTTCTCCTGAATTTGTTAAATATGTAAATGAACTTAGAGGGGACTGTTTACAGATCGTTCCAAAACGCAGTGCGAAATTTATTAATAACGTGTGCGATAACATAATAAATAAAGCACAAAGAGTTATGAAAAATTGCTTCCCGCAGGAATCTGTTTTATCGGTTGATACGACTAAATCACCAACTGAAGATTTTATTGTATATTCAAATAAAGTTCTTAAAAAATATATTCCTGAGGATTATAGAGCTTGTTGTATTGGGAAAAAAGAATATGCAACTAATATAAACAGACTGATCAAATTACGCAGAGCGATATTTGATGACTATTTCGCAGATGCAAGTAATAAAGATTATGCTAAAGTATTTGGTTTGGCAGATTATTTAAAAAGCTGTAATATATACAATGAATCATTTTCAAAAGATTGTATACCCATATTTGAATTTTATTATGATAAAATCAATATTTTAAAATCTGAAACAAACGCTGATAAACATTGTTTATTAAAAACTCAAAACGATTATGCAAAAATTTTATCTGATTTGAAAGAAATTGGGTGATAATTAAGAGACAAAAAGTGCAAATAAGCGGATATTTTTGTTACCGAAATCGGACATTTCGGACTTTTTAAGGGGTAAATAATCAACCGACTTCCGGCCTTTATAAATCGGAAAAAGCTGGATTCTTCGGCACATTGTGCCTCAGAATGACGGAAAAACTTCCGACCGCTATAATAT
>JAEEXX010000062.1 GCA_016287985.1 Candidatus Gastranaerophilales bacterium | reverse complement strand
ACGGAAAAGCCGGACAATGCCTTCCTCACCCGTTCCATCGTGAGTTCATTTTTGTTGATCGGCATAATGATTCTCTCCTTATTTGTATTACATGACTCTTACCTCGCAGCGGGTGCCGGAAAGAGTCGCTTTTTCTTTTGCCAGCAATGTCCTTGTTAGCGTATAGCCTGCCAGCGAAACTCAAATCCACGTCTGTGGTTTCCATTAACGTGAGGATCAATTCCAGCTAGTAAAACTTGTAGCACTGTGACTGATCCTACAGCATGCGGGCGAAGTCATCTGTATTCAGTTGACTTGTGTAGATTGAATTTGATTGAAAGTGAAGATTAATCATCAGAACTCCATAGGCGTATTTTCACGCAAATAATCAATACAACTCTTGTCAATCAAGTCCAAGTTTTTTTTATAAAAATCTACAATAAAGGGTGCAACCCAATACTGCGAACCTTCAGGCGGTTCAATACTTAAATCAAGGCAGTCCACATAATCTGTTGACATTATAGTTATCGGTGAACACAGTGTTAGTAAAAACAAAAATGAAACAGTAATTAAACTCATATCATCTAATATCATTCTCATTTCTCTTTGTAACTCACCACTTTTATAGCCAATGATACCGCGGTTATAATAAGCAACACCGTTACTATGAACAAAATTATTAAGCCGATTACCAACCCTGTCAATAAAAGACTTTAATCTATATTTTTTAATAACACTATGCATTTCAGGAAAAAATGCTATTGTCTTTAAGACATCGCCTATATGTAAATCAATTAAGTTATTGTTTATCCAACTTTCAATATTGTTTTCCATTTCAACTATCTTGTCAGCCACAGATTCTTCAAATTTATTTCTATCATAAATAACGATATATAGATAAAAAAATATATCATCTCTATATTTTCGCAACAATGTATTAGCGTCTGCCAAACAGCCAAATTCACAACATGAAATAATACTACCAGCTGTGAATTCTAAAGACAACAACACCATTTGCAATGACAAAATATGATTATTACGACATATAATAAACGGCCGGTCAACCGACAAGCAACCAAATTCGTTTAAAAACAATTCAATCTCTTTTAATTTTTGTAAAATTTTTTGACTATGCAAGTCTTGTTTGATAAAGTTTTGATTATGTTCACGACCTGAAATCGTTTTTAATTCAGCCATACTCTTTTATATATACCCTTAACCTTTTCTACCTTGAAAACAATAACATCTTTTCTTAACCGGCAGTAGCCTAAAAAGCATTAATCTTTTTTATCAAATCTTTCATAATTAAGTGACTTTGGTATCGACTGAAAATCTCCACCGCGTTTAAAACAACTATGGTTGTAAGCTATTCTTGGACGGTTATAATTAACTAATTTGTCCTCTTAACCAAATTCAGGTGCATCTTTACATTTTATCCTCATGGCTTCTCTAACTAGACTCCTGATTTGAAACTTTAAGAAAAAACAATAATGCTTTATTTATATTATAGTGCTTCTAATCTTTGTAAGAAATATGAAGGATATTTTATCAAGATTTCCTTAATTTGAGTTTTATTAATCTTTAGAGCATTTTTAATGGCTTTCTTATTATCTAAGGTAGTTACAGGTAAAACCGCAGATATTTCTTGAGCTATAATACGATCCGAAAAACCCAGCTCATAAATATAAATATCTCTAATTCTCGGCAGTCCATACCTTATGCGTTTAATTATTAATTCAAACCACTCAATTACAATTTCTTCACCCTGTAGTAATCTTAGTGCTTCAATCGTTGATTGGATTAATGATAACATGACATAACTAAAATCGCTATTGCATAATTCTATAATATCTTCAATATTTAGCACCCTCGTTCTATTTCTTTTAACAATTGTTACATCATTTAATATTGCAAAATTAAATATTCTTGAATATCGTGCACCATCTATCCAAAATTTTAACATTTGCAAAATGTTTTCCGTGCCTTGAATTTTATTAGCTATTTTGCAATCTCCAAATTTTAATAGTAGACAACATAAAAAAGATAATCTTTTGTCCAAATCGCTATTGTTAATATCATCTATCTTATCAAGTACAGATTTTTCTAATTCTCGAATTTTAATAATTCCAAGCATTGATTTACTATAAAAAGCCTTTTCATGAGTTTCTATCTGATTTAAATTATCTTTAATCAACCTAAAAATGAATTCTAATTTATTTCGTTGTTCATCATTAGCTAAAAAATAGCCATATGTGCTTTTAATAATATCATCGTCATAATTATTTGAATCAGCAAAAAACATAATATAGTTTTCTAAAGAAATTAGGATATTCTCAATTTGTTCTATTTTTCTCAATATTTCTTTACCTACTCCATTTTCATCATTTGTCTCACTTATTGATTTAAGTTTATGTTTTAAATGATTATACTCATCTGTATTAGTATATCGCTCTTTAATTAAGCTCAATAGTTTATCATTCTTTATCTCCCGATTATTGCTAAGAACAATAGGATTAACTAGATCCAATAAATTACTCCCGCAATCTTCTGAATTTTCTGGGTTAAATAAGTATCTATATTGATTAAACCTTCTTTCAGCAGATATACTTTTGTTATGATATACATTCTCTGTCAATATTATAGTGCCTTCTGTTTGTTGCCCTGCACGTCCTGTTCTTCCAATTAGATTGTGAAAATCACGAACTTTGATCATTTGGTTTGACTGATAAATATTAGATATAATTAAATATTTTATTGGCAAATTTACTCCTTGAGCCAATGTTGAAGTACAAATAACACAATTTACCAGCCCATTTTTTAAGGCATACTCCATTGAAACTTTTATTCCATTAGGTATGCTAGAATAATGTCCAAGAATTCCTCTTAAGGCAGCTTGATATAAAGAAATACTATTATCTCCATAGTGCTCAAAAATTAATGATGCAATTTTTAAATGTTCATTGTTGACGCATCTGTCTGCAAATACATCAAGTGAAATATCTCTTCTCTCAAGGTCTATGAACCTTTCTATTATTGAATTAACATTAATTTTCCTAGGACAGTAAATCGCTACACTTCCTTTAGTAATTAATTTTATTGAATAATATATGCCTATATCATGTTTTTCTTTTAAATCAGGAAAAAATCTTTGTTTAGTTTCACGTCCTAGTCTTTTTATCTCCAAAGATTTAATAACTCGAGGAACATAAAATTCTTCCTCTAAATTTTTTAGTGGATCTAAAAAATATAAGTAGTGTACACCATACAAGTTTGAACTATTAAATGCTACATTCTTTTCTGTTGTTTTAATTGTTTTATTCTGGACAACAACACCGTTATTATTTACCCATTCATTTAATTTTTCGGCATTAGGTAATACAGCGGAAACTAATAATTTTTGAACATTACTTTTAAAAAAATAGTTAATGATAGAAAGCAACATTTCATAGTCAGTTCCTCTGCTATCATCGTCAAACAGATGAGCTTCATCAAATATAATGAGTTTAATATCATTAGTAAATGTTTGATTTTGTTTAATTATGTACAATAATTTTTCAGGAGTTAATACAATTATTTTTTTATTACTATCTGGTAATAACGATTCTATAAACTCACTAGATTCTGGAATATCCGAAAATTCACTAATTTCAATATGTTTGCTATCAAATTTAAAAAAGTTCTCTAAATCATAAACTATTTCT
The DNA here is from genome assembly GCA_016287985.1 of Candidatus Gastranaerophilales bacterium. Classification (GTDB taxonomy): domain Bacteria; phylum Cyanobacteriota; class Vampirovibrionia; order Gastranaerophilales; family Gastranaerophilaceae; genus CAG-196. The sequence continues at coordinate 6,158 of JAEEXX010000062.1, read as the reverse complement.
TTGCATAACGCTTTAAACGGAGCGACGATAACTGCTGTTGTTGTTCTGCCAGATAAAAAACTAGATTGGATTGCTAAAGCAATTGATGTTGTTTTACCAGAACTAGTGGGCATCTGAATTACACCAGATTGACCATTAAAAATTCGATTTTCTCCTAGTAAAATTTGAGCTGGCCACATTTCTTTTATTCTATTATTATTTTCAAACGTTTCGATCCATTCACTCAACTGAATACCAGAATAGTGTGGCATCAGACCAAGGCAAGAATTACTAATCTTCTTTTTAAATATTGCTAAAATAATATCTGCAAATAATATTTCTCTAGGATTTCCAATTTTATAGACAAATGATTTGAATTTATTAAATTCTACTAAATTTATTTCTTTTCCTGTAAAAAAATCTAAATATGCATTTTTTATTTCTTCAATGTAAATCCTAAATTTATTATCAATACAAGAAATATCTAACTCGAATTCATTGTTTAAGAGCCAAATAATAGCTTTTTCCAAACCAGATGCATGAAAATCAAAATTAAAACTTGAAAGCATTTTAAGCATAACTCTGGAGTTGCCAATCATATCACAATAATAATAAGATACTGCACCTAGGATTATATAATATGGATTGGAACTTTCATCTAAAAAGGATTGAAAAAATGAATCAAAAAATCTAGAAGAAAAATAAAGTTGCAACTGCTTTTCTTTAGGTATTATAATTGGCTTTTCTTTTAAATCCCATATTTCTTCAGATATATCACCAATAATTGCTATAGCCAAAAGTACTAAATCATTTGATAGAGGATTAATTTTTAAATGCAATTCTTCTGGGATATCATATTCAAACATTTTTGCCTTTGCACGTATACTTTTTAAAAAGTATTCAGATCGTTTCCCGATTAACATGTGCATGCTCTCCTATACAAATCCCGAATAAAGGCTAATAATTTATCAGAATAAATAATTAATATATTCGATATAATGTCATCTATATTTATCGAATCTATTACTTCCCTAATAAATTCTTCTGTATAGATTTCTTTACTCAAAACAGCTACTGCAGAAAACTCTATCTGATAAGGATTATCTGTCCTATTTTGAAATCTTTCAACAATTTTAGCTTCAGTTAACCGATTTCTCATTAATAATCTTCTTTTCTCTGCATTAAGTGATTCAGCTATTCTATTTCTATCCTTTGGTGAATCTGCTATAGCTTTCGTAAGAGGGTTATCTTGAATCGTCAATCTTCGTCCTACAGAAGAACGAGTTTTGACTTCAGCAATTAATAGTTTATCTTCAATACTGGGCTTTAAAACATTTTTGATTGCATAACCAATGACATCACTGCCAGAAACGGGAACATCTGGATTGGTTTTTTCTAAATATCTTAATTTGGTCACATAGTAATTTTGTGTATAATGAATAAAATCATAAACTAATATCTCTCCAAATTCACCTGACATAGTTGCAGCGCCTAATTTGTTAGCTGGATTTGGAAATATATTCTTTTGCAAATATTCGCTTTTTGATAATCCAGTGCCAGTATAGAGATCATCTATCAAATTTTCCTCAATGTAATAATTTCTCAGGCTTTTAGCCCATAAGTTTAAAACATGATCATCTTGAAGATCCTTGACAAGTTCATATACTTTTATTATTTTGTTAGATGGTAATGTTATATCTTTAACGAAAACAAAATACTGTCCATTATCAAATTCCAAATTATACCTCCTCAAAAATAACTAATATCGCAGTAAATTCAGAATGGATAATAACGTTTTTGAGCTCAAATTGCAAATAAAATCGATTACCCTTACATTTCAGTTTTGTACTTAAATCTATACTGCCCTTTGCCTTTTCCTGCAACGGCTACGACTTCAGTTATCACACAAAGTATAGCCATGAGATTTCTAACCACTCTTTCAGAACATCTTAGTTCTTTAGAATAAAAACCTAATTAACTTTAATCAAATCATAAAGTTTTGATGTAGGTTAACTATACTCTTATGTTTTTAAAAGTAGAACCTTATTTGAGGCTTTGATAGCAATAATATTACGGTAGTAAATTCAAACTTTTCCCACCGCTGCCAAAAAAGGTTTTTCCAAAAAGTTTTTAATTACACTCAACACAATTTCAAAATCATCTGTCTCAGTATTGATTTTTTTCGTAAATGCTTTCCACTTTTTCTGCATTCCGTCGTCAGCGGCAAAAGTCATCACCTGGTTAAACTGCTCCACAGTAAAATGATGATCGCGATTTGCAAATGTTTTTTGCATTGCTTTAATCAATGTCTCTTCATCAAATTCAAATTTGTTTGCCAGATAATAAAGATCGTAATAATCCTTCATCCGGCTGGAAAATTCCATAAGACTTAAAATCGCATCCAGCTTTTCCGCAATAACGGTTTCAAGGGAATATGTGTTGATGACCGGCGCTTCAAATTCGGGAAGCTGTACGGGAATTTTTCTTTTTTCCTGATGTGGAACGATTACGTCACCAACGCCAAAATCAATACTGAAAGGAGTACGGGTGTTTTTAATCCGTGCTATAAGCGAAGCGCCGATTCCCGCATATTTCTTTGCAATAGCTATCGGTTCGACACTTTTAATTTCAAATAATACAAAGCTGTTTCCCGTATCAGTCGCAATGATTTCTTCTAAAACGGAACGCAGTTGTTCAGGTGTATTAGGAAGTCTCCGCAATAAAAAATCAACATCTACCGTTACGCGGCTGTCAAAATTCGTGAGTGTGTATAGAAACAACCCGCCTTTCAGCACAAGGTTATTTGCATATTTGGATTTTTCCACACGCCGCAAGAATTCTTCCTGGCAAAAAAGCTGCAAACAAAGCTGATAACTTCTGCCGCTTTCTTTTGCTTTATTTCTCAGTTTTGCTAATACAGAGGCCGCAATGTCAGCCATTCAGCATTACCTCCATCAGATCCATGACCCGTTTATAAATACCAATCTCTTTTGCATAACGTGAAAGATTGCTCAGGTTTTTCTTGTCATCTGCCACGTACGCGTTAACTGCTTTGTTAAATGTTTCGTTGTCCAGTTTTGTCCGATACTTAAAGCAATCGCAAATCGTCCGTTCGCGATCATAAATAAAAAGCGTTGTTCCATCAAAAGAGCCTTGAGTTTTTCCGATTTCAAAAATATCTTTCTGCACGAAATATGCTTTTACCGGAACTACATCAAATTTTAATCTTGTCAGGGAAATGGAACGCGGCACCGCTATCGTCCATACTCGCGGCGCAAAATCACTATACCCGTAATAAAACAGCGCAGACTCCACACAGACGATTCCGTCCGGAAGCAGCGCAGAAATATACTGCGCCTCTGTTATTGTTGTATCGTTCGCAAGCTGATAAAAGCCTTGCCGAATCCGTATAAGCACTCCTTTGTTGCAGAGTTCACCGATGTGTGGTTTCGACAGGCCCGCTGCAAGAAAATCTGCGGTTCTCGCAATGCCTCCAATATTTTTTATGACTGTTTTTGCAATTTCACTTTTCTTCATGAGTTCAAACTTTCCGCATACAAATTTTACAATCAGTATCTGATTAGTATTATATCAGAAGTTTGTTATGAACACAATTATTTTATAAAAAACGGCTTACGTTTTCAGCAAGCCGCAACAGTAAACTATTTTATTCCGGAACAACAACACCCGGACGGTTAACGTAATCCGTCCGGGACAGTTTTCACTTCAACTCCGCATCCAAAACAGCAAACTCAATGCTCTTCTCATCTAAAAACTTTACCATTGCTTCGCCTTCACGCAGAATAATCAGCTCTTTGCTGCGGGCAATGGCTTTGGATTTGTCATTGTTCAACGCATCGGCGTATGCTGTTGCATCCGCTTCGTTTTTAAACGCGCAGTCAATTAAAGTTCCGGAAGTGTTATAGTTACAATTTACGATAAATACTTTCATGATTAATACCCCTTTCTATTTTTTCTACTGCAAATCGATGTAACTTTATCGCCCTCATGCAATCTCATCATAATTACACCCCGGGCCGTACGATGTAACTTTCTCAGTTCATCCACATCCACGCAGAGAACATAGCCTTTTGCGGTAAACAGGAACAGTTTATCGTCAGGATGCACAATGCACATACCCGCAACAGAACCGGTTTTCGGGGACAGCCTGTAACTGATCCGTCCCTTCCCACCCCGGCTTTGCTTTTTGTATTCGGAAATCTTCGTCCGCTTGCCGATGCCGTTTTCCGTTACCGACAGCACATCAAGGGATTCATCGTTTACCACGTCCATGGCAACGACATAATCGCCGTCATGCAGACTGATGCCCTTTACCCCATGAGTGGCCCGGCTCATGCAGCGAACATCCTGCTCGTCAAAATGAATCGCCATGCCATCGTGGGTTGCCAACAGAATGGAGTTGCTTCCGTCCGTTATTTTTACGCTGATCAGTTCTTCGCCATCATGCAATACCATGGCCTTCAGTCCGTTCTTCCTTACAGAAGAAAAATCCGTTAGCTTACAGCGTTTTACCGTTCCTCTGTTGGTCGCCATAAACAGATATTTCTTATCCTCAAATCCGGGAAAGTTTATTACCGCCGTAATCTTTTCGTCCGGATCCAGCTGCAGCAGATTAATCACGGCGCTCCCCTTTGCCTTGCGGCCGGCTTCCGGAATCTGATATCCCCGCAGCATATAAGCCTGCCCTTTATTGGTAAAGAACAGAACATAATCATGGGTTTTGGCAAGAAACAAGTAACGGTTAAAGTCACCACTCTTGTTCGTGCCGCCGAGAATTCCAAAACGACCTCTATGGTGTTTGGGTACGTTGTTAGGTGCTTGTTTGATATCTTCCATATATTTCAGTTAACCCTTTCCGTTGTTGACCTATTAAACTGACAACTATCATCTTGTGACCTTATTTGTAGAACGACTTGCAACAAACTTGCAACAAACTTGCAACTAAATCCATTGTTGCAACATATTGAAAATATGTCAACCATGCGGATTTTCAACATCGACTTGCAACAAAACTTGCAATTTACTCAACCGAATCCTCAACTAATGCAAGACTTTCCTCAACTGTTTCCGTAATTTTAATTGTATAAGCAGTTTACAAATTTACAAGCCTTCTTAGTGACATCCTTAGTTACATTTCCGATTTGTACTTAAACCGATACTGCCCTTTGCCTTTTCCCTTAACCGGAACGACAACGTCGATTATCCGCAATCTGGCAAGAATTTTTCTTGCTCCAGAGCTTGAACAAGAAAATAATTTACAGATGTAACCCGTGTTAAAAATTTGATTCAATTCTATATCTTCATACAAACGATTTATGTTGTTAATAGTTGCTTGGTTATAATTTTGAATAGCACATAATCTTAAAACCTCTGAAAGAGGAATCATTTCAATCGCTACATTCTTTGCTGAATCGCCAACTTCTCGCTCTTCAATCGCTACATTCTTTGCTGAATCGCCAACTTCTCGCTCTTCAATCGCTACATTCTTTGCCGAATCGCCAACTTCTCGCTCTTCAATCGCTACATTCTTTGCCGAATCACCAACTTCTTGCGCCTCAATCGCTACATTCTTTGCCGAATCGCCAACTTCTTTCTTCTGAATCGGCAACTTTTCATAAGCAGCACTACAAATTGTCGTCTTCAAAATAAAAGTATTATTATCAAACACCGGATCCGGCAGACCGATCGCATTCAGTTCCCGACACATACGGTCAACGCCTTCACCAGGGAAGTTGGCGCAACCTGTATGCTCTTCCTGTCAAAAATCTGATATTCGTCCATTGCCAACACTTGTTCTATGTTCATTGCAGTTGACCTGCCTTTCTTTCCAAATATGTCATAATAGATTCCTTCAAAACAGCTGTCCCGGCGATTTCAGTTTTTTCTTAGGCGGAAAGTCTTCATCAAACGCTTCCACATCCTTGTCTTCAACATAGTAGCCCGGCGGTGTCTGATATACTCCGGAAACGCCGTCAAGGTAACCGGGAATCAGTTCCCGGCATAAAAAGAAAGAGGCATCCGCGTCCTCAGGCAAATCATGGTATCGGATATTAAACCTGCTTGAATAGTCAAACCCACTTTTACCATAAAAGCCAATATTGCCTTCAAACAAAACCGCCCCAAAGCCAAGCTCGGCAGCCTTCTCCAGGGAATCTATT
>JAEEXX010000061.1 GCA_016287985.1 Candidatus Gastranaerophilales bacterium | reverse complement strand
ATTTTAGGAAATGCCTACCAGCTCGGTGATACTATTTTGCTAAAACTTGATACTTCTGAGGGTGAAGGTAAAGAAAAACTCCTTTTCGAAAGAAAAGCAGGCAACTCTGAAAAAAAAGTTGAAGAAATTGTAAAATAATATATTTAACTAAGAACAAAAAAGGGTGACAGAGTCACCCTTTTTTGTTCTTATATTAATTGAATTAGCAGTACATAAAAGCATTTTCCATTGCATAAATTTCTTTTTGCAAAGTTTCTATTTGTTCCTTCAACGGATTGATTTCTGCCTCTTTGTATTCACTTGATTGTTTTTCCGATACTTTTGCTTTGTGCGGTTTTAACCCGAATACATCTGTTTTCTCAGCCAGAGCTTTTCCTGCGTAAATACCACCAACTATACCGGCAGTAACAAAAGCGGCTACAGTTCCCCATCCTTTAAATTTTCCCTGGAACAGCAAATTATCCAACTTAGGAAATTTTGGTTTTCCAGCACCTTTGGGCCAAATTACTCTATCAATTCCGACCAAAGCTCCAAAACCCGCTCCTCCGCCAAGAACACCTGTTACAGATTCTATAATAAGGTTAAATTTGCGGGAATCTTTGCTTCCTGTTTTGTAAGAATCTTCTTTTGTATCAAGTCTTGTTTGCATGATTTCAAGTTCTTTTTTCTTTTCTTCAATTTCTCTCATCTGCTCAAGTGTTTTTGCCAATGTTGCATCCTCTGTTTCGACTCCTGTAATTACTGTAATATCTTCTGCACTGCAGCCTCTTCTGTATGCATCTTTTACAAATACACTCATTTCATTTGTGTCAAGTTCACCGTCAACATTACCTTGACTGTCAGCTGTTTCAGCAGCTTTTCTAAGTGCTTTACTTTCTATTGTTGAAATTTCCATTGTCATAATATTCCTCCTTTTTTACTTTAAATTTTGTATCCCCGGTATTCGAATCCCCTTGAATATATAAAGTTTTTTGGAGTTTAAAAATTGCCATGAGCAGACACAGAACGACTCATATCATATCATATCATATCATATAGCAGATTATACAGGCATTTCAGCCTTGTTGTCAAGTCCAAAATTTCGCCTTAATATTTCTTAATATTTGTGCATTTTGTTAAATTTTATTTTAAATTCACAGAATCATATATTCATATGATGTTAGATTTTAAAAAAGTTATATGATAGTTATGGGGAACTATTTTAAGGGAAGAGATATGTTAAATACAGTACCGCAAACAGCTATATCTGATTCAATTACAAAAAACTGGACTGAACAAGCTCTTGAATGCTATCATTTAAACGGAAATTGCGCTGAATGCTCAATAGCAAAAGCTCATTATTCATTCAACTGCCAAATGCCAAAGGTAATTGAAATTTTAAAAACCGTAGCAGGAGAACCGGAAGTTTAATAAATATAAAAATATCAACCGTTACTATTGTTCTGCAAGAACAATAGTAAAGTCGCTGCCTACTGAAAAGTTTTCTGTTGGGTCATAAATAAATTGATTATTACGAATTTCAGGAAGTCTTCTCTGTAAGCTATTGTAAAATTCCAACGTCACAGTGTTTTTATTTGCAACAAATCTTGAATGAGAAAGGTTAGTGATTTTAAGCATATTAACCTCAAAACCCAAATCGTTAAGCTTTTCTTTTATCACTTCGGCATCAGCTTCTCTTTTTGGAGAGTACATAATACCGCCTTTAAATTTAACATCTTCTACATTTGGCTTATCTCTATAAATCATCCTATTGATAACTTCTTGAGTCTTAACCGGATCTAAAATCCAATAACTAATATAGCCTTTTTGATTAGGTGCCCCCGGAAGGGTTGCTATTTCAATTTTACTGTTATCAATATTACGTGCCATTGCAGCATATTGAGAGAGTTCATAAAAACTCATATCCGTTTTTATATATTTATTTGCGATATTAAGAACTTCCGGAACCTTAGTAATAATTTGTGGTGAATGAAGCATTTCAAAAAGACTTTTCATAAACCATTGTTGGCGCTGAGTTCTTCCAATATCACCAAGTCCGTCTTTTCTGTATCGCAAATACCCTACGGCTTGCTTTCCGTTTAAAAGATTATTTCCTTTTTCCAAATCTATGTGAAGATGACCGGCATAATCGTGATAATACATTCTCTTTTCCACATAAACAGGAACACCGCCTAAAGCATCAACTATTTTTTCAATAGCTTCATCATGAACAATTATGTATTTATCAATTTTTATACCAAAAGTTTCTTTTAGGGTCTTTTTAACCAACCCTACACCACCAAGAGCATGTGCTGAATTAATCTTTTGAACACCTTTATTTTCAGGAAGGTAAACTTTACTGTCACGAGGAATAGATATTGCCTTGATAGAATGAGTTTTTGGATCGATGTTAAAAATCATTATTGTATCGGAGCGTGTACCTTCCCATCTGTCGGTATCATCACCGTTAGAATCAACACCCAAGAGCAATATATTTTGCCTTCTTGGTGTAAAAGGAACTTCTAAAGCATTTCTTTGTTTTCTTGTAAACTTAAATATACCAGATGTGTCTTCATCTGAATAAGAATTTGAAGAAATAAAGAAATTGTTTTCCACAAGAATAACACAAGCAATAATTGCACAAAGAACAGCAATTACAAACGTGAAAATAAAATTCATCAGATTAGAAGATTTCTTTCTTTCTGCCCTAATATTTCTTAAAAAAATTTTATATTCTTCTTGTTGATTATCAATAACTTTCATGCCGGTAAAATCTGTTTAAACCCTTCTTTCGACAAAATTATATTATAAATAAAAATATATAACAATCAGAAATAGGTATCATAAAAACTTTGACAAAAAACTTTGGACTTGGTATAGTGTACTGGTTGACAATTGAATATGGGCAGGGGTAAATGGGTAAAGGGGTAAATGCTTTAATTCTTTAGACCTGCCGAAACTAATACAAGGGTAGTGGTACTCTGCCGAGCGGATTTTGCGTAGAGTGAGTGACAAAGTCACGAAACTCGAAGTAGCACCGAAAAAGTGAACTTCAATTTTGCGATAGCAAAATAAAGTGAACGACTTGAAGGTGTGGAGCAATAATCCAAGACTCAAAACTGACTAGATGTCACGTCTGAGGAGAGGGGTAGACACGCTCAAGGTTTGGAGAAGTATTGGTAAAATAAAACAATTTTAAAAACAAGCCCAAACCTTTTGACAACAGAATATGGGCATGTGGTACTCTGCCGACGAGGAGGTGACTAGATGTCACGTCCGAGGAGAGGGGTAGACACGCTCAAGGTTTGGAGAAGTCTTGGTAAAATAAAACAATTTTAAAAACAAGACCAAACCTTTTGACAACTAAATATGGGCATGTGGTGGAATGGTAGACACGCTAGTCTTAGGAACTAGTGCGAAAGCATGGGAGTTCGAGTCTCTTCATGCCCAGATTAAGCCTCAATGGAATTAATCCATTGAGGCTTAATCTTTGTTTTGAGTGAGATGAGAAGCTCTTTCTGGAGTTCGAGCAAGCCGAGCAGAGCCACGAAGTGAGCGGTAGCGAACGGAGAGACGAAGCACGCGTCAACGGAAATTGTAGGATTTCCGTTGCAAGTGTGAGCGGTGGCGTTTAATGCGAGGCGCAGTTTGTCGTGATAGACACGTTTCACGCGAGCAAGTCAAGACAGTCTCTTCGTGCAGTAAAATGATTATGCATCGTATTTTAACAAATTTGAAAAATTGGTTTCATATATCATTCCTAATTTAGAAGCATCTATTTTCCCAACAGGTTTTGTTTCAAGGATGCTTCTTTTCCTGCAAGCTTGAGCATATTTTACACATCTTCCTGCTAATGTCACCATTTTTTTTGTATCCCATGTAAAATCCCCTGTTTAAATCTCAAATATATAAAGTATTTTTTTCTCCTAAAATTGTTTCATCTTTTGCATATATTACGGAACTGTTACAAACCTACACTAAATAATACTTCGCTTAGCTTATTTTAATATATAAAATTCAGTAATATTAAGGATATTGAAGATAAAGGAACAATTTGTTATAATTTAAGATAATAAAGGAGTTAGTTATGGATATATCTTTATCACCGGATAACGAAAAATTTATTCAAAGTCAAATTGCAGCAGGAATTTATGATTCTATAAATGAAGCAATTAATGGTGCTATTAATATTGCTATTACGAAAACTGTAATTACACAAGAAAGAATTGACGAATTTAACAGAGAAGTTGAAATTGGATTGAATGCATACAAAAATGGTAAATATGTTGACGGAAATGTTGTTATTGCAGAATTGAGAAAAAAGTATGCATCATAAATTAATAGTAACTGAACCTGCACTTAATGATATTAACCATATCTTTGAATATATTGCACAAGATAACCCTGTGGCTGCAAAAAAACTGGTTGATGATTTTGAACAAAAATTCTATATATTAGTAAAATTTCCTAATAGTGGTTTTAAGCCTGCTTTGGCAAAGAGCAATGTCAGAGTTTGTGTTGTTGCAAAAAATTATCAAATAATCTATCAAATAGATAACGAATTTATTGTTATAGCAAGAATCTTAACAAGATATCAAGATGTTTGTTTTGAATTATAATTTTAGAGCAATTTTTAATAGAACAAATTAGGCATTTTTTGAATAAAAAAATGCCTAATTTGTTGCTAATATTAAGAAATTGTTACAGTCCTACAATCAATAATAATGTCTGTTTTCGTTTCACCTTTAAACTAATTTTTTGTTACGTGTATATAATCATAAAAGTTTTTAAATTCTTCTTTTGTTTCTTTAACTTTTCTAACTAATAAATCTGTAGGACCTTCCTCACAATTATATAAATCTTCCGGTCTTATTTTTTCTTTTAGTAAATTACATGAAAAATTTTTATAAAAGAATCTTTTTATTGGGGATTTTATTTTATCACTTACTGTTATATCAAAACCTTTTGTTCTTAAATTTCTGTATTTTATAACAATATCTACATCTTTTGCCATATCTTCTAATGTTATTTTTGCTAAATTTAAAATATCATCATTATATTTATATGTATTATTTTTAAGAAAACCTTTTTTTAAATATAATTGGCCAAAATTTATATTTTCTGTTTTTTTTATACTTATATTATTTTCCATAACAACTCCTTTTTTTATTTTAAAAACCGTTAATAAAAATTTTTGCTACTTATATGTAGAAAATTTTTTATATTGTTTTAGAAGTCAAAATCACATCTTATCCTACAACAAAAACAAGTTTTGTAAATATTTCAAGTATTAAAGAACTAGTCCTAACGAATTCAATCCTTGCAATAAATGAATATTTATTTTTCTTCTACTTTTGTATTTTTACAATTATTCATTTTGTATATATTTTTATCTGCACTGAAAATTGTGGTATTTTTTAAATTATCACATGTTACAATATAGTTACCTGTAAAAATTTCTTTATCATGCCATTTAAGTCCACCTTCACCGGCTACTGTATAAGTACTTTTTGACATATCCCACCCAAAATCTGTGGTATAACCATACACTCTTTCCGTTTTATGTTCTGCAGATACATCAACGGAACCTTTTTGTCCGTTTGGATATATTATAATTGTGCCGTGTTTTAACTTTACACTATTCATATACTGATTATTAAAAAATATTTCTTGATATTCTTCAGCTGTATCACGACTGAATTTTATTCCACCTATATTTGTAGAAATGCCTGAAATACTATAGTGCGTTTCTTTATAAGGTATGATTTTTCTGTTTTTTAAAATCTCATTATTTTTACTATATCTTATTTTATTCGGATCATCATTAAATTTTTTTGCAACTTTTTCTTCTGACGGAAAAAACCATTTTTTTTCTTTTACTTGTGTATAAAAAATAACAGTATTATCTTTTTGTTGACTAAAAGTTGTAGCATTAAATAAATCAACTTCATTTTTATCAAAAATACCATTGTTATTTGTGTCAAAACATTTTGCATACCTTTTTTGACAATATGTTGCATTTTTGTATTGTTGAACTTTATCAATTGGCATACCTGTTACAACATAAAATTCTTCTCCTGGCATTTGATATTCTCCTCTTATTTATTTATATATTAAATAAAGTTTATTTCTTTTAAAAAATTGCCTAATTTTTAGAAAATATTAATATTTTGTTACATATTGTGTATGAGATTTAAATAGAGTTTTTTCACTTGCTCTGTGAAACAATTTCAAATCATTTTTTGGATTTCTCCACACCTTGAATTTTTGGTTTAAATCATTTGTATATTTATAAAATTTTGTAGAAAATTTTGTAAATTTTTGTAGAAAATTTTTTTATTTTTATATGTTTTTATTTTTTCTACTTTCTTTAAACTTTTTATCTACATTTTTTTCTACATTATATATTCTTTTTTTAAGTAATTTATAAGACTTATCTACAAATAAATTGAACTTATTATGATGATTTATTTTTTAATATATTAATATTATCATAATAAATTATAATAGTATTATTGTTGAAAACTTTTACAAATTTTATATTTTCACAGAATAATGTATTGTTACCGGTTATTGTATTTAAATTCTACTAAAATCTATAAACAATTGTTTGTTTTTATAAGCACCCTGTATAAATATGTAATCATTATCATATAATTTTTTATTAATTTTTTTTAATCTCACAAAAACTTTTTCAGAAGGCATATTTATATCAATAAAAATTAAATAATTTTTTAATTTTGGATTACTTGATATATAGTTGTCCAAAAATTTATAAATATTTTCAAGTTCGTCATTATTAATGGGTTCATTTTTTTTATTACCCGAATCATACCAATATTTAGTAACTGTAAAATTTTCCTTTTTGTAACAAATAATAGAATCTTCATTGGATGCTATTTTTTCAGGTTTATCATTATCATAGTAAAAAATATTTTCTAGACCAAGATAAGATACTAAAAGAGTAACAGGAATATTAAAAGGAAGTTTTTTAGAAACATTTTCTAATACTGTATTTATTTCTTCAGGATTTAATTTTAAAAATGAATCTCTTATTTCCGGAGAAATACCTTTAGCACCAAAATTTGTATTATTAGGTAATACAAGGTTATTTTCGCCAGAATTAATAGAGAAAATTTTCATAAATTAAACATCCTTTAAGAATCTTCCGATATCTTTCAAACTTTCACGCATAATCTGTTCTCTAGCTTCGTCAGGATTTTTTTCTGCTAATCTTCTTAATTTATAATCATGAAAAATTTTATTAATATTGTTAATATTTTTATTTTGTTTTTTAACTTCTTCACCGGCGTTTCTTAATTTTTTACCAAATCCTAATTTTTTAAAAATCCATTCCAGAGATTTTCTGATAGCTATTTCTTTTTTTTCGGCTAAAGGTCTGTTTTTGTTTATCAAATCAACAGCATGTTCATCTAACATATCAATTATTTTAATTGGATTATTTTTGGGCTTACGTGTTATTTTTAGTTTACCTTTAAAATTTACCTGCTCAGTCTGTTTATCCGTACTTTCATCAGATAATCTTGTATAATTTACATTTGGGGCTACAACATTAAAATTTATACCATTCATTTACTAACCTTCTTTCATTTTATTTTCACTAACTATGATTACATGAAAACAACTGAATATTCAAAATTGACTAAAATTTTTTTAATTTTACAAAACTTAATAAAGGTGTAACACTTTACAAATATTAGTCTTTTGCGGTTTACATAGAAAAATCTTCATGTTATGCTTTTATTTGTAAAAGAATACAGCACAAATCAAAAAAAATAGTAGGTTGGGTTAAACCCAACAATAAAATAAAAGGAGAAATATAAAATGGCTGAAAAAAGAGTATGGCTTTTCAGAGAAGGTAACGCAAATATGCGTGCTCTACTCGGCGGTAAAGGTGCAAACCTTGCAGAAATGACTAATTTAGGTCTTCCTGTTCCTCCGGGATTAACTATCACAACAGAAACTTGTATGGACTACATTAACCACGGTAATAAAATGCCGGAAGGTTTGATGGATGAAGTTAAGTACGCATTAAAAACTGTTGAAGAACAAGCAGGTAAAAAGTTTGGAGACTTAAATAATCCGCTTTTAGTTTCAGTTCGTTCAGGTGCAAGAATTTCTATGCCTGGTATGATGGAAACGATTCTTAACTTAGGTTTGAATGACGAAACAGTGGAAGCAATGGTTAAATTAACCAATAACCCAAGATTTTGCTACGATTCTTACAGAAGATTTTTAACAATGTTTGGTTCTGTTGCTTGGGAAATGGACAGACAAAAATACTTTGAATCCGAAGTTGAAAAAGTTAAAGCTCGTGAAGGTGTTACAGAAGATACACAGATTTCAGCAGAAGGTTGGAAATCTTTGATTCCTATATACAAAGCAACTATTAAAGAAGTTACAGGAAAAGAGTTCCCGCAAGACCCGTATGTACAACTTCAGGAAGCTATTGAAGCTGTATTCCGTTCTTGGAATATCCCCAGAGCAGTTGCTTACAGAAACATGAACAAAATTGATCACAATTATGGTACTGCTGTTAACGTTCAAACAATGGTATTTGGTAATATGGGTAATGATTGTGCTACAGGTGTTTCATTCACCCGTAACCCTGCTACAGGTGAAAATAAGTTCTATGGTGAATATCTTGTCAATGCACAAGGTGAAGACGTTGTTGCAGGTATCAGAACTCCTAAACAAATTGCTGAACTTGAAACAGATATGCCTGATATCTACCGTCAATATGTAGAAATTGCAAAACAACTTGAAAAAGGTTACCACGATGTTCAAGATATGGAATTCACAATTGAACGTGGTAAATTATGGATTTTGCAAACAAGAAACGGTAAAAGAACTGCAAAGGCTGCAATCAAAATTGCCGTTGATATGTTTAATGAAGGCATTATCACAAAAGAACAAGCTATAATGCAAGTTGATCCATATTCAGTTTATCAAGTGTTATTGCCTTGCTTTAACCCTGATAAAGTAAAACACTCTCATAAAGTATCTAAAGGTGTTAATGCATCTCCTGGTGCTGCTGTTGGTAAAATTGTATTTGATACTGAAGAAGCAGCTCGTCGTGGCGAAGCTGGCGAAAAGGTTATCTTAGTTAGAATTGAAACATGTCCTGATGACATTCACGGTATGGCAGTTTCTCAGGGTGTCTTAACCCTCAGAGGCGGTGCTACATCTCACGCAGCAGTTGTTGCAAAAGGTATGGGTAAACCGTGCGTTTCAGGTTGTGAAGACTTGAAGATTGACCTTGCTAATGAAACAATCACATGTTCTGACGGAACCGTATTCCACAAAAACGATATCATTTCTCTTGACGGTGGAACAGGTGAAGTTATGGAAGGTGCTATCGAGCTTGTTGAAGCAGGTATCGATAAAGACTTTGAAACCTTCTTTGGCTGGGTAAACGAAATTAAAACAATGAGTGTTGAAGCAAACGCAGATACACCAAAAGATATTGAAAACGCAATCAAATTTGGTGCTGAAGGTGTAGGTCTTTGCAGAACAGAACACATGTTCATGGATCCTGACAGACTTCCTTGGGTACAAAAAATGATTATTGCCGGCTCAACAGAAGCAAGAAAAGAAGCTCTTGCACACTTGCTGCCAATGCAATATTCAGACTTTTATGCAATGTTCAAAGCATTGGGCGACAAACCGTTAACAGTACGTTTGTTAGACCCGCCGCTTCACGAATTCTTGCCTTCTAAGATTGAATTAGTTGAAAAAGTTGCAACTAAGAAAGCATTAGGTCAAGATTATTCAGAAGACGAAAAAATGCTTGAAATCGTTGAAAACCTTTCAGAATCTAACCCGATGATGGGCTTACGCGGCTGCCGTTTAGGTT
>JAEEXX010000060.1 GCA_016287985.1 Candidatus Gastranaerophilales bacterium | reverse complement strand
CAGCTTTCACCCGCTACTGCCAAAACGATGGGATTAAATCCGTATAATCTTGACGACAATATTAAGGGCGGAATTACGTATTATAAAAATATGTACAATCGTTTCGGTTCAATGGAGTTGGCTGTAGCTGCGTACAATTCCGGCCCTGAAGCCATAAAACGTTGTAATAACACAGTTCCTAAACACTCTCAACATTTTGTTACACGAATTATGAACGACTATAAAACATACAAAGCATCCGGGTTATAAAAAAGGGAAACGAAATGTTTCCCTTTTTTAAATTATGCATCTAATGAAATTCTGCCGGCAACAACCGGGGGCTGATTTCCATCAATCGGTTTTAAATTCTTTTTATACGCTTCGACATTTGGTTGTAATACAGAAGCAAGAACATCCGGTAAAGGTTCACCCAGAGCCATTTTTTCAATGATTTCCTGATAGACAGTTGAAAACGCTCTTGATTGAGTCATAGCACCAGCTGCCTCAGGAGTCAATCCTAATCCTTTTGTATCCAATAATTCCACCATTGACGGACCATACTCCGAATTAGTTTTTTCTATTGCTTCAACATACCCTGCAACATTTTCTTTAGCTTCACCGTAATCATAAGGAGCTGTCAGAGCAAATGCAAATTTATTACCAAGCTTGTACCAAGCTTCAGACGAATGATGCATTGCATCCGTGATTTTAGCTATCTGTTTTGAAGTATTTTTGACGGATTCATTTTGCATTTGTGCATGCCATTTTTCAGTAGAATTGAACATTTCCCCAAGATACTGATGTACTCCGTTTTTAATTCCGTCTAATTTAGCAGCCGCCCAAAATGCTGCCTGCAAAATTGGCTGATTATATCTCTCAATATATTTTTGAGTATTATCATCATTTTTTAAAGCTATAGAAGAAACTTGCTGTGCGCTTTGCAACATTTTAATCATATCTTCTTTTTTCATGCCTGCGTATGCAAGTGTAAATAAAGCATGGTCATCAAGCGCAGAAAATCTCCCGCCTACATCATCGTGGATATAAAGATTACCGAGCCAATTTTGTGAATCTGAAAGTCTTCTTAATTCACTTTTCTCCGCATTAGCATCAGTTACCGCAACCATATATTCTCCGGCATAATTTAAAGCTGTCTTTGGAAATGTACCACTGGGATTAAATTCTGCCACTAATCTACCTAATATTCTCTCCATTCCGTCTTTTGTTTCAAAAGTTGAACCGGATTTTGACACAACTAAATAATTAGAATTTTTTACATTATTATCAATTTGATACATAAATCTGTCAAAACTTGTAGAATCGATATCTGAAAAGAATTTAACCTTATCTCCTTTAATATTCAAACCATTAATTCCGAGCATGTGCTCAACTGTATGTTTTGAACCGCCGATTCCCAAGACTGTTAACATCTTTGCATTGGTTTGACCTTTCAATTGTCTAACCAAAGCATAAATTTCATCAACTCTTTTTATTTGATTTTCTGGCAATTCGACCCAATTTAAAAACTGCCCTTTCTGCCCTGCTCTTTTTGCGAATTCATCAACTGCAGCAGGTAAAACTGATTCTACTCTTTTTGTAACAGCATGACTAAAATTTGCAGCTGTTCTCGTAGACATTCCTATATTATTGAATGTCATTGAAACATTATTAATCATCACTATTCCTCCTATATACACACATCTCAAAAATCCTTTATTATTTCTGATTGGAATTATTGAACATAGTATAAAACAAAGGAATTATAAATACAACTAGTGTTGTCTAAATCCGTAATCTTTAGAAATAGTCCTTCCTATTGATTTAATTTTATTTTCAATACATCCTCTACATTTATCAGCAGAATCATTCAAACAAATTTTTCCGGGATAAATTTCATATTTTGCCCTGTATTCAGTTGAAGTCACATTGGGCATAACAACGTTTGCACCGCTTTGAAGTGCGATAATTCTTCCGTTAGGGTGAAGTGTTTCCATAGCAGTAGTTGCAGGAATATTTATATTCGGTAAAATAAGCCGAGTAAGTGCCATAACTTTTAGTGCAAGCCAAAAATCACCTTTATTTTCATCTTTAAGCGGAGTTTGTTTATGAGGGATAAAAGGCCCGATTCCAACCATATCAGCATCGAGTTCTTTGAAAAACAAAATATCATCCGCCAATGACTCAATAGTTTGATTTGGAAGTCCTACAAGGCAACCTGTACCTGTTTCATATCCAAGCTTTTTTAAATTATATAAACAATTTACTCGATTTTCAAAGCTTGCATTAGGGTGCATTTCTTTGTATAAGTTTTCATCGGTTGTTTCTATCCTTAAAAGATATCTGTCTGCACCTGCTTTTTTAAATGCTCTATATTCATCATAAGTTTTTTCTCCAATACTCAAAGTCAGGGCGACATCAAGTTTTTTAATTTCACAGATTATTTCACACATTTTATCCGTATCAAAAAAATCATCTTCGCCGGATTGAAGCACAATTGTACGATAACCAAAATTAACAGCATTTTTTGCCGTCTTAATAATATCTGCTTCTGAAAGCCTATACCTTTCAATATTTTGGTTTGGTGAACGTAATCCGCAATATTTACACTGACGTTTGCAAATATTTGAAAATTCAACCAGCCCTCTAAGATGTACTTCATTTCCGACATTTTCACGACGAATTCTATCAGCCTCTTTAAAGAGCTCATCATTTTTTGCACTGTCAGATAGAATTTCTATGAGTTCTTGTCTTTTCACAGCAGCATTCTATCACAAAATGAGCTCTATTTCTTGTATTCTGTTACAAGTTCATCAATAGTTACATCAAGTGCTTTTGAGATTTTGTAAATAAAGTATATGCTGGTTGTTACTTGCGCATTTTCAATTTTTGTCACATGTTTAACAGAAATCCCAGCTAACTCTGCAAGTGTTTCTTGAGTAATTTGTTTTCGTGTTCTTGCAATACGAATATTTAATGCCAAAACTTCTCTTAATTTTAATTCACTTTCATTCATATATGAATTATAGGTAAGCAATTTAATCTATTTAACCCCTAAAGTGACATAATTAGTTGTTAATATAATACTTTTTGTATATAATATGCTCGTTATGTATCAAATTTGCGGTGTAAAATGAATAAAAATGAACAAGCTAAAATCTTTGAAATATCCGTAGAATTAGATAGTATGTATAATATACTTGAAGAATTAAAAATAAATTGTATTCCTGATAATTCTTTTCATACCGAGCAATATGAAAAAATTATAAATAATATTAAAGATTTAGAATTGCACTTAGATAACATTGGAAACGTAACAGACTATTTTTCAGGTATAAGGGATATAGAACCAAACGAAAACATATTGAAATTCTTCCCAAAAAAATGTTAGTTAAATATCTCCAAAGCTCTTTTCAAAATCCCGTTCATATAAGCAATTGCCATACCGTAATTTACCATAGGAACACCATTTGCTTCAGCTCTTTTCTGACGGGTTGTCATTTCAGCCTCATTAATCATACAGCCTCCGCAATGAATTATTAGCTTATATCTGCTCAAATCTTGCGGGAATTCTCCGCCTTGTGTAAATTCAAAATTAATGTCTTTATTTGTATAATCCTTTATCCATTTTGGGAATTTAACCGTTCCTATATCATTGCACTGTCTGTGATGTGTACAAGCTTCACTGATTAAAACTGCATCACCGTCTTTTAATTCGGATATGATTTTTGCGTTTTTAATGAGGGAATCTAATTTACCCTTGTAATTTGCCATTAATATAGAAAAAGATGTAAGCAAAATGTGTTCAGGAACAATGTCTTTTACCTTATTAAATACTTGAGAATCTGTAATAATAAGTTTTGGAGTAACTTTAGCAATGGTTTGTTTAAGTTCTTCCGGCTGAACACACAGAGCTGTAGCATGTGCATCTAATATTTCCCTTAGAACATTTTGCTGAGGGAGTATTAATCGTCCTTTTGGCGCAGATTCATCAATAGGAATAACCAGAACCACGATATCACCAACATGAAGTCTGTCACGAATTATGTATTTCTCTTTCTTATTTTCATTTGCAATTTTGCCCAGAAATTCACGCAATTCATTTACACCCTCACCTGTTTTGGCAGAGAGAGATAAATAATTTACCCCCTCCCCTTGAAGGGGTAAATGGAGTTTTGACACAATACTGTCTTCCCCCTCCCCTTGAAGGGGGATATGGGGGTTTGACTCAATACTGTCTTCCCCCTCCCCTTGAAGGGGTATATGGGGTTTTGACATAATACTGTCTTCCCCCTCCCCTTGAGGGGGTAAATGGAGTTTTGACACAATACTGTCTTCCCCCTCCCCTTGAGGGAGGGGGGTAGGGGGTGGGGTTAAACTTGATTTTATATATTCAATCACCCCTTCTATATTGTTATCAATATCATTATTCCATATTCTTAAAACTCTATATCCCAGTTTATTTAAAAATTCAGTACGTTTTTTGTCATATTCAATATTATGCTTCTCGTTATGTTGTCCACCATCAAGTTCAATTATAAGTTTTAGTGTCGGACAGAAAAAATCAACAATATAATTTCCTATGGGCTGTTGGCGTCTAAATTTGTATCCTAACTGTGATTTGTTCAAGTATTTCCACAAAGTTTTTTCCTGTTTTGTTGAATTGTTTCGTAATTCTTTCGCATTGATTTTCAAATTTGGATTGATTTTATGCAAGGCAGTTTTACCCCACCCCGAAATCATAGATTTCGACCCTCCCTCAAGGGGAGGGTAATCCTTTTGTACTCCTGATGGGGAGAGTCGGGGAGTGACGATATCAGACTTATTATACACAACAACATAGGGTAATTTTCTTTCTTCAAATTGTTTTATCATGTCTCTGTCGTAATTATTCAGCCCGACAGCCGCATCGACCACAAGAACGGCAATGTCAGTTTTGCCAAGGATTTCAAGCGTTTTAGCCACTCTCAAGTCTCCTAATTCACCCTCATCATCAAGTCCTGCAGTATCAATAATTACAACAGGACCTATAGGCAAAAGCTCCATTGATTTTTTAACAGGGTCAGTGGTTGTACCTTTTATATCGGAAACAACAGATAAATTTTGATTAGTAATAGCATTTACCAAAGAGGATTTACCTGCATTTCTGCAGCCAAAAAATGATATATGTAATCTTTCAGATGAAGTTATATTTGATAATGACATTCTATATCTCCATTTTTACTTTTAAAATCTGAAATCCCGTTTGCCCGATTCTATTTCTCTCAAATTATTTTTAAGAATTTCCCGCACTTTTTCGTTTGGGACATTATTTATTTCTTTTTCAATCAACGCTTCACCGACTTTTTTTGTGTCCTCTGTTGCATAATCCATAAGGAATTCTTTCAAAGTAATCAACGCATTCGGATGGCAGCAATTTTGGATTTGTCCGGTTTTGCAAAGCGACATAAATCTATCGCCAGTACGCCCTTCTCTGTAACAAGCAGTACAAAAAGAAGGAATTTTTCCCTGCTCCATAAGCCATCTTACAACCTCATCAAGTGTTCTTTGATCAGAAACATCGAATTGTTCTGTTTCTTTCGGACGTTCCTTTTCGGTATAGCCGCCGACAGAAGTTCTCGATGCACCGGATACCTGCGAAACTCCCAGTTTGAGTAATTTTTCTCTGACTTTCTCTGTTTCACGAGTAGAAATAATTATTCCTGTATAAGGTACTGCTATTCTTGTTAACGCAACTATTTTTGCGAAAGTTTCGTCATCAATGCCGTTATCAAAAGCATTGGGGTCAATATCATCCGCTTTTTTAACCCTTGGAACAGAGATTGTATGTGGCCCGACACCATGAACTGCTTCTAAATGCTCGGCATGCATCAAAAGTGCAGCAAATTCATACTTATATCTTTCTAACCCGAACAGCACTCCTAAACCTACATCATCAATTCCGCCTTCCATAGCTCGGTCCATAGCTTCTGTATGATACGCATAGTTGTGTTTAGGGCCTGTCGGGTGAAGTTTTTCATAAGATTCTTTGTGATAAGTTTCCTGAAACAGAATATATGTACCGATTCCTGCTTCTTTTAATTTTCGATAGTTTTCAACTGTCGTAGCCGCTATATTTACATTAACCCTTCTAATTGCACCGTTTTTGTGTTTGATTGAATAAATTGTTTTAATACATTCCAAAATGTATTCAATGGGGTTATTAACAGGATCTTCGCCGGATTCAATTGCAAGACGTTTATGTCCCATATCTTGAAGTGCAATAACTTCTGCTTTTACTTCTTCCTGTGTAAGTTTTTTTCTTGGAATATGTGTGTTTTTAGCGTGATACGGGCAATATACACAGCCGTTAACACAATAATTTGACAGATACAAAGGCGCAAAAATCACTATTCTGTCACCATAAAAGGCTTCTTTTATCTCTTCTGCAAGTTTATAAATTTTATCAAGAACTTCTTTGTTATCGGAAGCCAAAAGCACACTTGCTTCCTCATGACTCAAACCTTTGCAGTGAACCTGCTTCCCTTCACGAATAGGACGAGCTTTGTCTAAAATTTTATTGATTAATTCTAAGTTATTCTTATTCTTTTCAGCATACTCTAAAGTCCTTAAAACTTCTTCATGGTTTATAAATTCTTCCGCCTTCATTGATTTTGGGTTATACATCTTTTTCTCCTTGTTTCTGAGGTTTATAAGAGTTAAGTTAATAAGTTAATAGGAAATCTTATAATTTTCTTATTAACATTGTTCTTATTTTATTCACTTTACAGAATAAACCGTCTTTGCGTTAACGTGTTCTATTCTTCCGATTTTGCCTGTTAAAGCATTTATAATATCCACCGGTGCATCAAGCACAACACTTATGATTCTAATATTTTTCTGCTTATAAGGTATTCCGAAACGTCCGATTATATATTGTGAATATTCTGTCAAAAGATTTTGAATATCACAAATAACTGCATCATTTTCGACAATTATACTAACTATTGCAACTCGTGTTTCCATTTTTATCCTTTCTTTACTGAAGTTAATAAGAGTTAAGTTAATAAGAAATTTTATAAGTTTCTTATTAATGTTTCAAAAAAATGTCGTGCCCAAAAAAGACACGACATTTTAAAGTATCGGTATCTTTCCCCGCAGGTTTGGAAAAGTTTATTCAAACATTTCATTTACCACCTTAAGAGTCAGGCACAGTTATATTATTGAATAAACACTAAAATTAAACAACCCCATAAAGGCTAAATCTAAATTACAATTTATTACAATCTAAATAAAAACAAAGTGCGTCATTCTTTAAATGATGCACCTTGTTTTTTTATTACTCTATTATATCAGAGCTCTTTGTTTATACCCCTGCTAACTGTTTTCTCGGGCAAGCGATAGCTGCTTGTGCTGCAGCAAGTTTTGCTTGCGGAATTCTAAATGGTGAGCAAGATACATAGTTAAGTCCGATTTTGTGAGCGTATTTAACTGAATCCGGATCACCGCCGTGTTCACCGCAAATACCGCCAACAAGAGCGTGGTTAACTTCTTTACCTTCGTTAATAGACATTTCAATTAGTCTGCCTACACCCTTTTGGTCAAGAGTGATGAACGGATTTGAAGGAAGAATCTTTTGTTCAACATAGTTCTTTAAGAACTTACCTTCGGCATCGTCACGAGAATAACCAAATGTCATTTGAGTAAGGTCGTTTGTACCATAAGAGAAGAATTCAGCCTCTGTTGCAACTTCTCCTGCTGTCAATGCAGCACGAGGAATTTCAATCATTGTACCAAATTTGTATTCAACTCTGATACCCTTTTCATTCATAACTTGTTCAGCAACTGCAACCAATGTAGCTTTAGCTGTCTTAAGTTCATTGATATGACCGATAAGCGGAATCATAATCCATGGTTGGATGTGGTGTCCTTCCTTAGTTAAATCACAGCAAGCTTCAAAGATTGCTCTAACTTGCATTTCATTAATTTCCGGATAAGTCAAACCTAAACGGCATCCTCTCAAGCCCATCATAGGATTAGATTCAGAAAGGTTTTCAACTATTTCCAACATTTTTTCATCTTCTTTGTAGTCTTGATTTAAAGCTCTCTTTGTAGCAACTTTTTCAATCAATTCTATCTTGGAAGGTAAAAATTCATGCAACGGCGGATCGAGTAAACGAACTGTAAGAGGTTTGTCACCCAAAGCTTTAAACATTGCATAGAAATCTGAATATTGCATTGGAAGTAAGTGAGAAAGAGCTTCTTTTCTTGCTTCTGTTGTAGTTGCAATAATCATTTTTTGTACCCAAGGAAGTCTGTCAGGGTCCATGAACATGTGTTCTGTTCTGCAAAGACCAACACCTTCGGCACCAAATTTCTTAGCATTTTCAATATCCTTAGGAGTATCAGCGTTAGCTTCAACATGTAATTCCTTAATATCATCAACCCAAGAGAAGAATGTTTCAAAGTCTTGGTCAAGTCCTGCTTGAACCATTTCAATAGCACCTTCCATAACTTCACCTGTACCGCCGTCAAGAGAAATAATATCATCTTTGTGGAATACAGTTCCGTCAGCACAAGTAATTGTTTCTTTAGCAAGGTCGATAATTAAATCTTCACAACCTGAAACGCAAGGTTTACCCATACCTTTAGCAACAACTGCTGCGTGAGAAGTTGCACCTCCTCTGAGTGTCAAAACACCTTGAGAAACAGCCATACCGTGAATATCATCAGGACAAGTTTCTATTCTGACTAAGATAACTTTTTCTCCTGCTTCACCTCTGCGAGCAGCTTCTTCTGTATCAAATACAATCTTACCTACTGCAGCTCCCGGAGATGCATTAACACCTTTAGAAACCTTGTGAGAGTGTTTAACTTTGTCAGGGTTGAAGCATGGCAATAATACTTGATATACAGAATAAGGGTCAACTTGGTTGATAGCTTCTTCTTTAGTAATAATACCTTCATTATACATATCTACGGCAATCTTAATAGCAGCTTTAGCTGTTCTTTTACCGTTTCTTGTTTGTAAAATCCAAAGTTTACCACGTTCAACAGTAAATTCCATATCTTGAACATCATGGTAACCTTTTTCAAGTTGTTTTGCGATTTCTACATATTGACGGTAAATATCAGGCATATCCGTTTCCAATTCAGCAATCTGTTTAGGAGTTCTTATACCTGCAACAACGTCTTCACCTTGAGCATTAACAAGATATTCACCATAAAATTTATTTTCACCTGTAGCAGGGTTACGAGTAAATGAAACACCTGTTGCACAATCGTTACCCATGTTACCGAATACCATTGTCTGAACGTTAACAGCAGTACCGAAGTTGTGGTCGATTTTGTTCATGTTTCTGTAAGCAACTGCTCTCGGTATATTCCAAGAACGGAATACAGCTTCAATAGCTTCCTGAAGCTGAACATAAGGATCTTGCGGAAATTCTTTTCCGGTAACTTCTTTAATTTTTGCTTTATAGATAGGAATCAAAGATTTCCAGCCTTCAGCAGAAATTTGAGTATCCTCTGTAACACCTTCACGTGCTTTAACTTTTTCTACTTCTGATTCAAAGTAAAGTTGTCTGTCCATTTCCCAAGCAACTGAACCAAACATTGTCAAGAATCTTCTGTAACTGTCATAGCAGAAACGAGGATTGTTAGTTAATTTAACCATAGCTTCTACAGTTTCATCGTTTAAACCTAAGTTCAAGATAGTTTCCATCATACCGGGCATTGAAACTCTTGCACCGGAACGAACTGAAACTAAAAGCGGATTATTTAAGTCACCAAACTTTTTACCTGCTTGTTCTTCAACAGTTTTTAGGGCAAATTTAACTTCGTCCATCAAGCCTTCAGGCATTTTGTTGCCGTGGTTGATGTAGTCCATACATGTTTCTGTTGTGATTGTAAGTCCCGGAGGAACAGGAAGACCTAAGTTAGTCATTTCTGCAAGGTTTGCACCTTTACCGCCGAGGAGCGCACGCATATCTGCGTTACCTTCTCTGAATAGCC
>JAEEXX010000059.1 GCA_016287985.1 Candidatus Gastranaerophilales bacterium | reverse complement strand
TTATCACACAGCTCGCTTTGCAATATCGGCAATATTACATACCCTCCGCCAAGCAAAATCGCCCCTATTTTCAAGAATATTAGATATATGTTTATCAGCGTAATTTGTTTCATAATTTTATACAATTAACAACCGCAAGTAAGTCCGGCACAAATATTTATTAACTGTCCGGTTACACCTTTGGCCTCATCTGATATGAGATATTTGACCATGCCTGCTACTTCTTTTGGTGACACAAAACGTCTTTGCGGAATACATTCAATTAATTCGTCTTTAGTAAAATCGCCTTCATTAGCAGATGAATTGCCCATTTCTGTATCAACCCAGCCCGGATTAATTGTATTTACAGTTATACCGAATTCCGCCAGTTCAAGCGCAAGTGCTTTTGTAGCACCAAATAACCCGGATTTAGAGGCTGAATATAAACTTGCATTGGCTTCACCCAATACCCCGCTTATGGAACCTATATTTATAATCCTACCGAATTTCTTTTTTTTCATATTTGGAACAGCTTTTGATATTAAATATATTGGAGCTTCCATATTAAGCCTCATTATATGTTCTAGTTGATTTATGTTGATGTTTTCTATTGATTCATACACGTACTCTCCGGCGTTATTGATAAGGATATCAATATTATTGTGCTCAATATATTCTCCCAATATTTTCATGCCTTCAATAGTTGACAGATCGCAGGTACAATAGTTCTTATATGTTTTTAATCTGGCTTCATTTGTTCCTGAAGCATAAATGTTGCCGTCAATACATTCACATATAGTTCTACCTATTCCCCTTGATGCACCTGTTACAAGTATATTCATAAAAATTCTCCTTATACTAATTATAGCATAAGGAGAACCGGTAACTATGTGCAAAACGAGGTCTAAGATAAGAATTGAGATTTAAAGACCTCAAAGGTTATGGGCTGAGTTTTTTCGGCACTTACTTGACCGAATACTTTGGACGCTTCGCTCCTTAACCCTGCAAAATAAGCCATAGCCTGTCCATCAATTGCACTTTGACTAAGAAGCTGTATTGCATTGTTAAATGCGGTATAGTCCTTCTCATAATCACCAGTTGCCCGAACACCTATTTGAGCACAAAGCCCGGCCCACGGAACAACTTTTTCTCCGTTTTGATTGGCAATTTGCTCTTGTACTTGTTCGGAATACTCAGCATACATAGCCCTGTCTAATCTTTTCAAATCATCCGGTTTTCCGGTCGGAGTAATATTGAACTCGTCAAAAGCTCTCTTCAAAGCCACTTCACTATGCGGAACTCTGCCAAGGTATGAATAAATATTTGACGATGTATAAGCATATACTCCGTTGACTGTAAAATTGGACATAGCACACCTCTTATAGTATATACTCTGTATATCGGCATTTTTTTCAAAAACTTTAATGTTTTTCACTAAAGTTTTACAATTCGTTACAATTGTACCTTCAAATTCAGTTATATATTGATTCTTATTTTATATTTAAAAATTCTTTTTTTAGTTCTTCATATTTAACAGTCAAGCCGGCAATAAAATTTTCCGCAGGTTCGTTGTTTTCTATGCAGTTGTGTAAATAATCCCTTAATGCCGATATAATTGGTTGCTGATACTTAGAGTTTTCACCAATCAGTTCAATGCTTACCTTTGTCGCGATAAGTTGTTTAAGAGTTTCCTCCATTATCATTTGTTGTGCCCAACTTGATAATTCGTCCGGAGAAATGACTTTATCACCACTTTTATCTATCGATTTTAGATTATAAGTATCTAGCTGAAATTCTTCAAGCAGTCGCTTAAGTTCATCATCTTGAAGTTTACCGTCTTTGTTTTTATCGTATTCTTCAAGATTTACAGCTCTACCGTTAATCAAAATTGAACCGAAGTTGATGCCGCCGTTCATTGGATACTCCTTTTCCTGATTTAAGATTATTTGATAAATGTAACGGCACAAATTTTAAAAACTTTAGTAAACAAGAATAAAATTTTACAATTTTTTACATTAACATATAAATTTCTAAATCATCAACCTATTAAGATAGCATTATTCTTTAAAAACCAAATTAGGCTGCCTTGCTGCAAGTGTTTCATCAATTTTTTTTACAGGAGTGGTTTTGGGGCACTTTAAAACTTCTTCCGGATTAGTTTCTATTTCTTTTGCTATTTTCAGCATCGTGTTTACAAATTCATCCAGAACAGTCTTTGATTCAGATTCTGTCGGTTCAACCATTATTGCTTCATGAACGATGAGGGGAAAATACACCGTAGGTGGATGGCAATTTGAATCCATTAACCTTTTTGCTATTCCCAATGTCGAAACACCTTGAGAGTGCTGTTTTTCTCCGGATAAAACGAATTCATGCATACAAGGTTCGTCATAAGGAAGTTCATAAATACCTTTTAATTTTTCTTTTATATAGTTTGCATTTAATACTGCATCCGTACTTGCCAGCTTTAGATTATTTCCCATCATCAATATATAAGCATAAGCTCTTACCAAGATTCCGAAATTACCGTAAAAACTTCTTACTTTTCCTATTGAATGCTTGATATCATAATCTCTATAAAATTTCCCATCAGAGTTCTTTTTTATAACAGGCTTAGGCAGATAATCCTTTAAGAAGCCTTTAACCCCAACAGGTCCTGCTCCGGGGCCACCACCACCATGTGGAGTAGAAAAGGTCTTGTGTAAGTTAATGTGTACAATGTCAAATCCCATTAAAGCAGGATTCGTCCAGCCCATAATAGCATTAAAATTAGCACCATCATAATATAAAAGCGAACCGTTTTTGTGCATTAAGTCAGATATTTCAAGCACTTGTTCTTCAAATATCCCAAGCGTATTTGGATTAGTCATCATTATGGCTGCAACTGTATTATCCAATAATGATTTCAATTCATTGATATCGACCTGCCCTTTAGAATTTGATTTTACCTGAACTATTTCAAATCCGCACATTTTTGCGCTGGCCGGATTTGTACCGTGTGCGGAATCAGGTATTATAACTTTTTTTCTTTGTTGTTCACCTTTTACTTCAAAATACTTTTTCACTATCATCATTCCTGTCAGCTCGCCATGCGCACCTGCTGCAGGTTGTAGCGTTATTTCATCCATACCAGTAATGTATTTAAGCTTTTCTTGCAAATCATACATCAATTCTAATGCACCTTGTGAATCTTCATCGGACTGCAAGGGGTGCAGGTTAGAAAATCCTTCAAGACATGCCAGTAATTCATTTACTTTTGGATTATATTTCATTGTGCATGACCCTAAAGGATAAAATCCTTTTTCAATACAGAAATTCCTGTCAGAGAGTTTCTTATAATGTCGCATCAAATCAAGTTCACTCAGCTGGGGTAAACCAATTAAATCACTGCGTAGCATATTACTCGGAATAAAATTATCTATA
Organism: Candidatus Gastranaerophilales bacterium; assembly: GCA_016287985.1. Taxonomy (GTDB): domain Bacteria; phylum Cyanobacteriota; class Vampirovibrionia; order Gastranaerophilales; family Gastranaerophilaceae; genus CAG-196. The sequence continues at coordinate 7,109 of JAEEXX010000059.1, read as the reverse complement.
TTAAATTTTTCATCTATATCCCAAACCTCTACTCCGCAAGCACCGGTTGATTTTTCAAATATTGTCTTCATCTAATTTTTCCTGTTTTAAAAGCTCTTTTTTTATCTTATCCAAACCGCCTTGTATAATTCTTGATATTCTTGATTGAGATATATTGAATTCTGCCGATATATCCTTTAGTTTTTTGTCATAAAAATACTTAGCTTCTATCAAATCTTGTTCTCTTTGCGATAATTTCTGCATTACTTCAACAATTCTGTTTTTTAAATCAATAATTTCAGCTTTCTCTTCCGGTGTTCTCGACAAATCTTTTATTAAAGTTGGGTTATCAGCCTCTGCCATTTCATCAATAGACAGAATGGTCCTGTATACAGCATCCTTAACCTTTTCCTGCTCGACAGATTCATTGTTTTTCATTACGTACCACCTGTAACGGCGACGCATTTCATTTCTAATCGCCCATTTTATTGCCTTGGTCAGATATGCATCATTATATAAATTTTTATTTACAGAATTATTTACGATATAATATGCTGTATATGTAGCCAAACTAATAACTTCTGACAGGTCAATCAAACCTAAGTTAGAAAATTTCTTATATTCCACTTTGGATACAGTTTCAATTAAATCTTTATATTGGGAAAGATTAATCCTTTCTTCTCTCTCCTTGTTTATGGCGTTTAAATCTTTCATACCTTATAATATACCAGAAACACCAGTTATTATCAAACAATTTTTTGCAATAAAAAGAAAACATGCTACAATTATAGAAAGAAGAAGAGGTTATTTATGATAAATTCAAAATATGTAAAATCAGTCTTTGCGGCATTGATATGTTCATTGATTTTGACCGGGAGCAGTATATATACAGACAAAGTTTCTGCTCAGCAAGCAGTTTTACCTGAAAGAGCTTCTACTACAGCTACTTCAGATCAAACAACAAAACCGCTTGCGATTGTTAATGCTCCAACATTGTTTCTGAACAAGAAAATTGTAATGAATGCAAAATTTGATAAATTTTCTACATTAGGTTTGGATTACAAACCGGCCTATAAGTCATCAGATAGTTATATTTCATTCTTAATAAAGAGAGATGATACAAATTTCGATATTCCTCTTTCTGAAATGAAATTGTTTTTAAAACGTGATGTTGCAGAAAAATTTATAGATTTAAAAACAAATGATGAAATCAAAATTACCGGTACTGTATTTTCGGATGCATTAGGGGATGCATGGATTGATGTTGAAAATTTAGAAATTATCAAGAAAGCACCTGAAAAAGATGGAGTTGAAAAATAATGGCTGATATGGAACAGGATAAGTGCAAGGTATTTTTGACAATACACGGTCACTTTTATCAACCGCCCAGAGAAAATCCGTGGTTGGAAGCTATAGAACAGCAGGACAGCGCTTTACCCTACCATGATTGGAATGAAAGAATCAATGCAGAGTGTTACAACCCGAATTCGGTTTCGAAGATTGTAGATGCTAATAATCACATACTCGATGTTGTAAACAATTATGAATACATGAGTTTCAACTTTGGCCCGACGTTATTATCTTGGATGGAAGAGTACGCACCGGTTGCTTATGAAAGAATTATTAAGGCTGACATAAACAGCCGAAAATTTCATGGCGGTCATGGCAATGCAATTGCACAAGTATACAACCACATGATTATGCCACTGGCTAATGAAAGGGATAAACAAACTCAAGTTAAGTGGGGAATAAAAGATTTTGAATATCGTTTTGGGCATGAACCTGAAGGTATGTGGCTGGCAGAAACAGCAGTAGATGATGATACATTAAGGGTATTAGCAGAAAATGGTATAAGATTCACCATTCTTTCTCCTTATCAAGCACAAAAAATAAGAAAAGAAGGTGAAGAAAATTGGCAGGATGTAAGTTGGGGAAATATTGATCCTGCACGCTCATACAGATATTATATAAAATCCGCTCCGGGGAAATACATGGATTTATTTTTTTATGACGGAGCTATTTCAAAGTCTGTCGCATTTGATGAACTTTTGCGAGATGGTAATAAATTTACAAGCAGGCTGGAGGATGGAATTTCTACTATGAGAAATTATCCTCAGCTGATTAATATTGCAACAGACGGAGAAAGTTACGGGCATCATACAAAATTTGGAGATATGGCTTTATCTTATGCCATGAAGATTAAGGTAAAAGATTCCGGATTCATTGTAACAAATTATGCAGAATATCTTGATAAATATAAAAGCGATTGGGAAGTAGATATAAAACCGGTTTCTTCTTGGAGCTGTTTCCATGGCGTCGGAAGGTGGTGTGAAGACTGCGGATGTTCAACCGGCGGGCACGCAGGATGGAACCAAAAATGGAGGAAACCGCTTAGAGAGGCTTTAGATTATTTAAGGGACGAAACTGTCTTAATTTTCAAAAAATACGGTAAAAAATATTACTTAAACCCGGATTTAACACGTAATAACTATATTAACGTCATACTGGACAGAAGCGAGTCAAGTGTGAAAGGATTCCAAGATGAATACTTCGTGCCGGATTTGTCTGATGAAGATAAAGTAAAAGCAATGGAACTCTTGGAAATTCAGCGACATGCCATGCTTATGTACACAAGCTGCGGTTGGTTTTTCTCAGAAATTTCAGGGATTGAAACTGTTCAAATTATGAAATATGCGGCACGTGTTATGCAGCTTGCAAAAGATTTTACTAAAAAAGATTTAGAAGAAAGATTTTTAGAAATATTGTCTGATGCTCAGAGTAACTTACCTGAATATGGAAGCGGAAAAGATGTTTATGAAAGATTTGTAAAACCGTCCGTTGTTACTCCAAAGCAAATAGTAAGTTTATGGGCAATTTCTTCCCTTTATACCGATATTGAAGATGAAGAAGATGTTTATTGTTATCGCATAAAAAAGCATTCTTATAAAAGAATTGTAAAAGGTAATTCACAATTAGTAATAGGGCATATTGAGGTTAAGTCAAAGGTAACATTAGAAAAATCAAATCTTGTATTTGCACTTTTACAGTTTTCAGGAGGGGATTTCCATTGTGCAATAAAAGAACATTATGAAGATTTTGTTGAAACGAGAAAAGAACTTATACGAACATATCTTGTTTCGCCTCTTACTGAAATAATAAGGGCTATTGATAACAATTTTGGGACTGAATACTTTACGTTAAAAGATATATTCATAGAAGAACGCCGAAAAATACTTCAAACAATGCTTAAAGGAAAGTTGCAGAATTTCGCTAATACATACGAAACAATGTACAACGAAGGAAAAGGGTCAATATATCAGATGCAGTCATTGGGTCTGGATATACCTGAGGAATTTAAAATTTCTGCACAATATGTGCTTACTAAACAATTCAATGAACTTTTTACTGAATCAAAAGGTTTTATTGACAACGACATAATCCAACAGGCTTCAGACATTAATTTTGAAGCTAAACGTATTAACATAGAAATTGATAAAACTCCGACAGCAAAAATTTTTAGTAAAAAGATTGCTCAAAATGTAGGCAGACTGGCATATGCTCTTGATATACAACAAGTTGATGCGACTTTGGAACTTTTGGATTGTATTGATAAACTTGAAATAAAAGTGGATATAGCTGAAGCCCAAAATGACTTTTTTGCAAAAGTAGTTAATAATATTGAAGATTTAATATCAAATATGACATGTAATGCAGACAGAGAATTAATTACAATGTTGTTTTCGGTAGGGGAAAACCTTAATATCAACATGGATTACTATAAGCAGCAGTTTAACAGAGCTTTGGTCGGTAAAAATTAATTATGAGTTGCCAAAGTTTCCGGCAAGTGTACTAATGGCTCTTTTTTCTGCTCTGTCAGCCCTTCTAAGTGCTGCATCTAAGCCTGAATTGTCAAAAGTTTTATTAAATTGCGCTCCTATTTGAGATGGAATATACTTGTTAATTTGTTCTTCAGGTTTAATTTTATTTAAAACATTTTCTGATGAAGGTATGTACGTGTAATTATCGCGTTTCTGATTATTTGAAATTTGAGTATAGGGTTGTTGAATTGATTGTGGTTGGTTCAACTGCTGAATGTTCTGTTGTTGTACCGGTTGCGTTATAGTTTCTCGTATAGGCATTTGTTGTGTTTGAATCGGTTGATTCTGTTCCTGTAGCATTGGATTAATACCTTCAGAATTATTTATATCTTGCCTTTGTTCAATTTCCTGACTTTTAAGGTTATTTAACTTCGCACTTTCAGCATCTTTTGCCATAGTTTCCATAACCTTAGGAGTCATAGTTCCGTTTAGTTTTGCAAAATTTTCACTAATGCTGCCTTTTTTAGCAACCGGCTCGTCTACAGATGGATTGAGTTTTCTTTGTTGTACTTCAACCATGCGAGCACGTAAATCGTTCATAGTAAATTCTTCTTGTTTTTCTTTATTAGCTTTTTGTTCATCAGCTTTATATTGGTCGTACGATTTACCAAATATTGCACTTGTACATTTTGTAATAACTTTATCAACAAGAGGGATACCAACCAGCATAAATACCAGGAATCTCCCCGGACCGTGAGTTGCATCTAACAAGAAATTCGGAACTCTTCTGACTGCATTTCCTAATGCACTTTGGTTTCTGTAACTTTCAATTTTCATTAAGTCACGCTTGAAAAATCTGCTTATACCCCTGCAGGTTTTTGTAAACAAACTCTGATTTTTTACTCTGCGCTTATCTTTTAGGGCATTTTTCAATTCACGTTTTGCGTTTTTATATTCAGCATAATTCTTAAACTTACCCTCTTTTGCCTTTATATTGAATTTGTCGATAAGGTCTTTACATTCTTCCACTTTTTCTTTACCCATGCCGGCATACTGTACACCGCCCAATGCATATATCGCTCTCGCAATAAGCGGGAAAGTAAATACCCATGATATAGCATTTATAAGTCCTGCAGAGAGTGTTCCTACTTTTTCTTTTCTGTCTGCTTTTAACGTATTAAGCATAGTTTCTACCAATATTGGACCGACAAAAATCATTACACCGAGCTTGCCGCCTCCGAATGTAAAACCTCTGTGAATTTTTTGCAAAAGTTTTGACATAAAGCGGCCTGTTTTCGTAGCAGCGCCATCTGTCATACTATGAGCCCTGTTAAATATTCCTTCAAAATCTGCAACATTAGCAAATGGCTGATGAGAACCAGGTAAAATGAATTTACCGCTATTAACCCGGATTTTCTTTAAATTCCCTGATGCTTTTTTTACAAGATCAATTGTAGCGCCTGTTTCATCTTTTAAAATTGCTTCAAATTCAGCTTTCGTCAACCCTGATTTCAAGAATAGTTCTCTTGCTACACTGTGTGATGCATTCTCACCGGCAAGTATTGAAGCTATTTCAGATTCCGTTTTTCCGAGGCGTTGCAATGTAATTCTGTTTACAACTTCTCTTTGTGGCATTTGTGATATTTTTTTACCTGGGTATAGTTTTTTCAAAGCTTCAATTTCTTTTGAATCAAGATTTAAATCTTTAGCATACATAAATTTAATTTTTGGTGCTACTTGCGGATCCAAACCAGCTTCCGGAGACAAACCGATTTCTCCTGCTAATTCTTTAAATCTGGTTACAATATGATAGTTTGAATGCTTAAGTTCATGTTTTGGCATAGACCATTCAGGAGCAGATGGGGTTTCAACCATGGCTTTTACCATGCTGTTTTTCATAAAGAAATTTTTTATACCATTCCAACTTTTTTTTATTCCGCCGAGAACTTTTTGTGACGGATTACTTTGTATAAATTTTGATTGTTCAATTTTGTCCCCAAAATTTGCCGCCTTACCCAAAATGCTTTTTGAATATTCCTTATTGCATGATCTGTCAAAAGCATCCACGCCTAATGAAATCCCTGCACAAGTACCCAGCATTAATAACGGGTGTTCAAACCAAGGAACAATAAGATTCATCATATCAACTTTTTTTAGTTTCTCTTTAAAACCCTGCGGCTTTTTATAGTTTTCAGGCATGTAATAAATGTCCGGTAATTGAACATTTTGTGTTGCCGCAGCTTGCTGTTGTCCTGGCAACAACATCTCTGCAGCACTATTTGATTTAAATCCAAATTGCTTTTTATTTAAATCATAATTGGTTAAATTCTGATTAATTGAATTCACAATAAGACACCTTTACAAACCTAACTATATATATTAAGTAAATTTGTAAAAAAAAATTGCCTGATTTTTCAAAAAAAAAGTTGATTTTTAATATTTGTTTACATTAATTAACATACTTTTTACCAACAAGTTCATTAGGCAAAAATTGTTGATATGTGTCAGGAGCGTCATGTGTATAAATGTACCCCTTGCCAAATCCGTATTTTTCGGCATCTTTATAATGAGAATCTCTGAGGTGCATAGGAGGCGGGAAATCATTGCCGGCTTCTATATCAGCAAGTGCCTTATCTATTGCAACGCATGCTTTATTTGATTTGGGTGCATTTGCCACGTATACAACAGCGTTTGCTAACGGAATTCTTCCTTCAGGCATACCTATGATTTCAACGGCTTTATATGCACTGACAGCTATATTCATTGCATTTGAATCGGCAATTCCGACATCTTCAGCTGCGCACACAATTAAACGTCTTGCGATAAATCTCGGATCCTCGCCTGCTTCAATCATTTTTGCAAGGTAATATATTGCGGCGTCAGCATCAGAACCTCTTAAACTTTTTTGAAATGCTGAAGCACAGTCATAGTGTTCTTGTCTGGAATATCTGGTGTTCCTTTGCTGTGTAATATTTTCCAATGTATCTATCGTAAGAATGCGATTTCCGTTTGATAGGTTGCTTGCGAAGTATGAATTTTCAACAAGATTCAATGCGCATCTTGCATCTCCCCTTGAAATATTAACTATAAATTTGATAACATCATCATCATATTGTATTGGTTGATAATTTTGTTCAAGATAATTAAAACCTTTATTTATAATTTTTGCCATACTTACATCGTTAATCGGATTAAGTCTTATCACCTGCACTCTTGACATCAATGCCGGAACGACTTGAAATGAAGGATTTTCAGTAGTAGAACCTATCAAAAAAAATGTTCCGTTCTCAAGGTATGGTAAAAGAGCATCTT
>JAEEXX010000058.1 GCA_016287985.1 Candidatus Gastranaerophilales bacterium | reverse complement strand
GTCAGTTGTTCAAATCTTGAATCATAAAATGCAGCATTTTTAGAATTATCAATGATATCAAGGATTAAAGGCTTTGTCGGATAAATTGAACCTATACAACCTCTTAATTCGCCATTTAAATTTAGTGTTACAAAAGATGCTCCGTATTGTGTTAAAACAGACGGAATTTTATCGGGAACGTATTCTTCTCCGTTTAAAGCCTTAAGTATCGCAGATTTTGCTGTTTCATTTACATATTCGGAATAAAACTTTTCAATATAATTATTTTTTGTTCCGGAGTACAAAAACCATGAACCATATCCAACTACTCTCTCAGTTTCCTTGCTTATGTCTCCGGAATCGTACATCATTGCACGAATCATTGAATAATCATTGTTATTTGCAAAATCGACAAGCCCCATTATTCCAACAAGACCGCATGCCTGACTGGGTTGAAAAGCCTCTATTTTTCCTGTCTCTATAATAGTTGCGGTGTATGTATCTATCTGCCTGCATTCACTTTGTGTATGATAGTGACTTAAATCCGAAGATATCACAAAAGACGAATCTTCCCAATAAGTCGATATCAAGTCTGAAATCATGTTGTAGTCGCAATTTCCGACAAGTACAGGAATAATTCTTATTTTATGTCCTATTTTTTTAAATTCTTTTACAAAATCAATAGCACTCATGATTTGCGGGGTATTGAGGTTTTGTATGAAAGGAAGCTGAACTTCAATAGCGTGTTCATTATCAAAGACTTCATTTGAAATCATACACGGAAACTTTTGAGAAATTTCCTTTATTCTTCTGTTATTTACCTCTAGGCTTCCCAAAGGTGTATCAAAATATGTATATTCAGGAAGTGCAATATTATTAAATCTTTCGTGGTGAGAAGGCGCAATAATAAAAATGTTTTCACTTAATTCCAGATGCTGAAATCCTGCCATAGCAGCATAACCTGAATAATATATTCCGGCATGCGGAACTATAACTGCTTTGCTTTTATAATTTATCTTAGACTCAAGTTTGTATGAATTCAAAAGATTTGTGAGTTCTTCAGGCTTTTCCGGATAAAAACTCCCCGCGAAAACAGCATTTTTATTCATCTGTAAGCTCCACTTGGTGATAACTTCTTAACAACTTGATATTATCATAGATAATTATAAAGGAAAATGTTTTTCTTGCAAATTTCTATAGTGAACTATATAATTGTAGTAGTTATGCATGATGAGGGCTTATAAAATGAAACATAAAGGATTTACACTTGTAGAAGTATTGGTAGTGTTTATGGTGCTGGGTATCATCGCTGTGCTGACACTACCTGCGATTATGTCAAATATACAAAAACATCAGGTCGGTCCTGCTTTGACCAAGGCAATGGCGACGCTTGAAACAGCGCACGCACTGATGGCAAATGAGCATGAGATGGATAATATTTCTGATGGATGTAACATGAATAGCCATGGTTCGGATTTTTCATCTAATGGTATTGCTTCTGGATCTCTATATGGTGGAAGACAGTATATAAATAATTGTTTTGAGCCAAATATAATGAAAATGATTGGTTCAACAAAAGAAACGGTCGATGCTACATATGATAAATATAACAATTCAGGCGTTGCTATTAATGCTAATTCTCGTTATTATAAGTATACAGCCAAGAATGGAGTAACATACATTTTCTTTGAGGGAAGTGTAACTTCTGGCAAACATGCAATGCTTCCATTTTATATTGACATTAATGGGATAAATAAAAAGCCAAATGTAATGGGTAAAGATTTATTCCGTGCTGTTATTGATTTAGAAGGTGCTGGAGCGATAGCTCCCTATGGTGGTAAGTACTGGAGTGATTTGAATTGGGGATACGATAATACAAGTTTTACATGGGGACGTACATGTAATAGAGAAACTCCTATGAACAGACTAACTGGTGATACCTGCGCAGGTTCTGTAATAGATAATGGCGGTAAAGTTATTTACCCTTGGAAATAACATATTTTAGATAGGACTAAATTTTTAAAGTTCAATTTCCATAAAGCTAAGCTTGTAGTCAGTAATTGAATTCATTAATTCAATAAATTCTTCGTACTTTACTGTTCCGTTAATTTTGGGCATATCAGCGTTGTCCAAAAACTCAATTTTGTAAGAAATTTCATTCCTTTCAGTAATTTTTATCATGCCGGATTCGGAAAACAGTTCTAAAAGTGTTTCGATAATTTCTTCCGTTACACCGAGTGCAGCTCCGGCACGATCCAATACAAATACGCCTTCTTGATTGTTGCAGCAATATCTTACCATGCCGGAAAAATTTTTAATTATTTCTGCAAAATCAGTTTTTAGGTATTGATAATTCATATAGTGTAAATGACTTGCGCAAACAGATTGTTTAACTTTATCATAAACGGCTTCTGAACAGGGGTAATCAAAAAACATTAGTACGTCGTTTTTGCAGGCAGAATTTCTATTTATTATGTTTTTGTATATGTATTCATATTTTTTTAAATTTTCAATAATTTTTCTGTCTTCTGCAAAAACCGAGATTCCGAGTTTTGAATTTTTAATATAATCATTAACCTGTTTTAAGATATCCGTTTTTCTACGATGGTCATATACTTTTATTTTGGAAGTTTCTTCTGCTTTTAACGCATCGGAATGGATATCTTTTATAATAAGCTGAATATCGGTTGTACCGTTATAAATATTAAGTTGAGGAGCAAACGCAATATCAAGTTTGTCGCCTGCCACAAGCGGTATATCACCTTTTGACCACCATATACAGTCTTTAGTTCCGCTTGGTGTGTCAATTATTAATTTTAAATGTTCTTTTGTTGAACCCATAAGTTTTTTCTGCTTTAACGTTAAATCTTTTATAGCAAAAGTCGGACTGGGGTTAGATGCCCCAAAAGGCTCGAGTTTGGAAATTTCCTCTACCAGTGCTACATCAATATCATCAATGGAAAGTTCTAAATCGATATCCAATGTAGGACTGAGTTTTTGACCGTTTAACATTTCGTCGACGGTTTGGTTAAGAACTTTTTTTATAGTATCAAAAGAAGCTCTTTCTTCGCTGAAAGTAAAACCTCCGGCAAGCTGATGTCCTCCAAATCCTTCAAAATATTCGGAAATGGTTGTCATAATGTCATATAAATTTAATTCTTTTACACCACGTGCCGAACATCTGAACAATTTATTCTCAGGAGAATAATTCATTATGAAAGCCGGCTTGTAATATTTTTCGACAAATTTTGATGCAACTATACCTATTATTCCTATATGCCAATCTTGGTCATATAATACAATGGCATTATCCTTCATTCCGGTTGCCTGCCATTTTTCGTCCGCCTTTGCAAAAGTCTGTAAAACCATCTCTTGGCGTATCTTGTTAAAATTTTCAAGATTGATTATCGCCATCTCGATTTCCTGTTTATTATCGGAAATCATTAATTTAATTGCAGAATCAACCGTATCAAGTCTGCCCGATGCATTGATTCTGGGTGCGATAGTAAACCCGACTTGTTCGGAAGTCAATCCGTTTTCAATATTTACACCTGCTGTATCCAACATCCTTTTTAGTCCGTAGTGTTTTCCTTGCGCGATCAACTCCATCCCTTTTGTTACAAAATACCTATTTTCTCCAATCAGCGGTACAATATCAGCGACAGTCCCTACGGCCACAAACGGAAGAAGTTCATAGCTGTATTCTAATTTGTTATAGTGTTCTAAAACGCCCTGTGCAAGTTTAAATGCGACTCCGACACCTGCAAGTGAAGCAAGGCTCTCGATTTGTTGCGGTGTAAGTTTCTCATCCAAGGAATTCATTGCTTTTGGGTTTATTATTGCAAATGCCGGCGGCAACTCTTCGGGTGCCTCGTGGTGGTCGGTTATTATAATATCTTTACCAAAGCTTTTTATAAATTTAACTTCTTCGACGCAGCTTATGCCGTTATCTACTGTTATAATTAATTTAGGTTTTTTCTGAGCCATTAATTTTACTAAAGCTTTTGAGTTAAGTCCGTGTCCTTCAGTATCTCTGTCCGGAATATAATAATCAACATTTCCTTCCAAATAAGAAAAAGTTTTCATTAAAACTGCGGTAGAAGTTACACCGTCGGCATCAAAATCGCCGTAGATTAAAATATTTTCTCTATTTTCAATTGATTCAACAATTCTTTTTACGGCTTTTTGCATATCACAAAAAGCGTTAGGATGAGTTAAAGTAATTTCAAGAGGATGCAAAAATTCACGTTTTGCATCCTCGCTCGTTATTCCTCTGATTTCCAAAAGTCTGTCTAAAACAGATTTCTTATTATTTTTATCGCTCTTAATTATCCATTCTGTTGTGCAAGGCATGTCATTTCTTTCAATACTTCAATAGCTTTTTTTAGCTGTACGTCATCTTTAGCGTCAACGTTTTCTTTAGTTAATTCTACCACAATATCAGGAGTTATTCCTTTTTTATGAATATCTGTTCCTGACGGAGTTAAATACCTTTGGATAGTTATATTCATGCCGGATTCATCCGGTAATCTGTTAATTTCTTGAACAAGACCTTTTCCAAAGGATTGTTCTCCAACAATAGTAGCACGACGGTTGTCTTTTAGTGCTCCGCTTAATATCTCACTTGCCGATGCGGAACCTTTATTAATCAGAACAACCACTGGTTTCTGTGTTATTTGAGTATATCTTGCTCTGGTTGTACTCTTATAACGGTCACGGTCAACCGTACTTACGATAACGCCACCTTTTAAAAGCATGTCGGAAATATAAATAGCATTTGTTAATAAACCTCCGGGATTTGAACGCAAATCTATTATGAATCCTTTTTTATCAGTACCTGTATTCAGAATCGTTTCAATTTCTGCTGCGGCATTTTTACTTATAAATGAGCTTAATCTTATATATTGAATATCCTCCGGAATTACACTTGTATCAAACGGAGGTTTTGTAGATACGGATTTAACTTCAATTTCATCCCTTACAATGCTGTAAACTTTATTTGGTACATCTTTCCGCTGAATCAGAAGATTTACGGTTGTCCCTTTTTCTCCTCTAATTTTATCGGCAGCTGCATCAATATTTATACCTTTGGTACTTTCACCGTTAATTTCAAGTATTTTATCATCTGCAAGCAGTCCTGCACGTTCTGCAGGAGAATCTTCAAGAGGAGCTATTATAACCAGTTCACCATCTCTGATTCCTATCTGCGTGCCAATTCCCTTGAGGGAACCTTTTATGGATTGAGTTTCTTCCGAAAATTCTTTCGGTTGAAGAAATCTTGTATATGGGTCGTTTAGGCTGGCAAGCATTGTATCTATTGCGACATAAGCATCTTCTGCTGTTTTTAATTTGTGGTCATACTTGTAGCGCCACTTATTCCAATCCTGCGAGTTATTGGACGGGTCATAATATTTTTTATTAACAACTTTCCAAACGTCATCATATAATTCTGCAGGTGTTGCAGCATATACTGTACTAAATGACAAATATATTGCCGTAATTATTGCCAAACCTGGTTTTATAAATCTTTTCATTTACCTCTCCTTATAAACTCTCTTTCTGGTATACCAATGAGATTACTTTTTCATAATATCATAGTACATAATTTTCAGAATTTAATCAAATAAATAGGCAAAAATTTTTATTCAGCAGTTTTTATACAAAAAAGCTTACAAATTATGAAAATTAATGCATTAATAACTTCATATTCCAATAAAAAACCTGCACTTTCCTGCAAGGGTTCTTTAAAAATTTCTCCTTTGAAAAACATTGAGGGAAATATTTGTGCATGCTGCGGAAATAAAATGATAAGTTATACAGAAGTTTCAGAAATGTGGGCAAATATTACACGTCCCATATCCGAAATGATTAAACACAAAAATTTCAACATAATTAAAGAAAATTATCCGCAAATATTCCAAACCTTGCTTGATTTTGCCGGAGCTTTTCCTGACCAATCAATAGACAGAATTCTTTTGGATGATATAAATCACTCTGTGTTTATGGATTCTGTTGAAGATTCTTTTTCTAATGACAAGGAGTATTGTTATTCATCTGCTATCAATAGAATTAAAGCTATGAAAACAAGAACAATGACGGTATTAAAATTTTCCGAAAACACTCTTAAGAATTCAGCGGAAGTAACAGAATACTTACAAAACTTGAAAGAATACTTTCATGGCTACCGAATTGATATATTAAATGATTTGTATGCGCATTCAAAAAAATATCCTACTAAAACTCTTTCGGAAATAATAAAAATTCCTGAAATCGCAGAACGATATATTGAAGGTACATATGTTAACGTAACGAAACTTGCGAAAATTAGAGACTTGCATTGGGAAAAAGCAGAGAATCTAATATTAAGTAAAAAACCTAAGCTTGAAAAAGAAATAAAGAAAATCAGAACACAAATCTGTAAATTGTACAGAACAGAATATGATCGGCAAAGACTTCTTTATAAAATACAAGAGCTATATAAAAACCTGATCGACGAGTACAATCTAAAAGAAATAGCCCAAGATGTGCATGCAGAACTTTCTTGTTTGCCAACCCTGTGGTATGATAAGAACTCATTTCTGTCTTATGCGAGAAGATATTATAATGATGGTGCAATTGTAAATTATTTGATTAAACCTTATATGGAAAGCGAAGAACATATAATACCGATTTCAGATGGCGGTTATAATCAATTGAACAATAAAATAACAATCTGCCGTTCATGTAATATGGACAGAGGAACATATCCTTATGAGGAGTTTCTTAAGTACCATCCTGAAATGATTCAAAATACTGAAAAACAAATAAACTTAATTGCACAAAAAGTCATCGATGGCAGTTTGACATCTGATTTAAAGGACTACCCATTTAAAGTTTCAAAAACACTGGCTGATTATACCCAAGGATTAATAAATCCGGATTTGAGCTGGTATATTGAAAGCCTGCATAATAAAAATTTATCTTCAGGACATAGCCATTAATAATTCTCTGATAACTTTCGTTGCAACCGCAGTTGATGCTCCAGATGTGTCATAATCCGGTGCAAGTTCAACAACGTCCGCACCAATAATATTAAAATCTTTAATGTACTTAAACCATCCCAAAAGCTCATTAAAACTAAGGCCACCCACTTCAGGAGTCCCGGTTCCCGGCATGACAGAAGTATCTAGTATATCTAAATCTACAGTAACAAAGATTTCTTTATCTTTTAAAGAATCCAAATCGTTGTAATTTTTTGCTAATGTATTATATTTTTTCATTAAAGCAAATTCATCCTTCATGCCTGAGCGGATACCGATTTGGCGAATATTTTCAAATCCGATAATTTCTCCGCAATGACGAATTACTGCCGAGTGGGATAATTTTTCACCCAGATATTCTTCTCGTAAATCTGTATGGGCATCAAAGTGGATTATTGCCAAATTTTTGTAATATTTTGACACTGCTTTAATTTCAGGAAGTGTAACTAGGTGTTCACCTCCGATTCCAAAAACTTTTTTTCTGTCCTTGTATATTTCGTTGACATTCTCTTCGATTAAATCGAGAGATTTAGCAGTATTGCCTAAAGGAAACTCTAAATCCCCCGCATCATGGAAATTGCAATCCTGTAGATGTTTGTCAAAATATGGAGAATATTCTTCCAAACCCCAGCTTGCAAGTCTTATTTGTTCGGGAGCGAAACGCGACCCAGGTCTGTAGGATACCGTTCCGTCAAATGGAAGCCCGAGCATTACAATATTTGAACTTGCATAATCTTTATTTTCGCCCATCCAGTTTCTGTCTAAGAAAGGTCCTCTAAGCATTAATGTCTCCTTTTTTCTAAGAAATTCTAATACAAATATATCTTCAAAGCAAATCCGTAAATAATTGAAAAATCACTTGTAATACGTTATAATTTGCCTATACTAAAAGGGGAGTTTTATATGGATACAAAAGCATTATTTAAAATAGGCTATGGACTTTACGTTTCAACAGCGCATGAGAACGGTAAAGACAACGGTTGTATTATTAACACCGTTATGCAGGTTACATCTGAGCCATGTATGATAGCAATCGCAGTGAACAAAAAAAATTATACAAATGAAATGATACAAAGGACTCGTAAATTTAATATTTCTGCACTGGCAGAGGGTGTAAATTTTGATTTATTCAAAAGATTTGGATTCCAAAGCGGGCGGGATGTTGATAAGTTTGCCGGTTTTGGAGATGTAAAACGTTCTCCGAACGGAGTTTTATACATTACTCAAAACACAAACGCTTTTATGTCTGCTTATGTTAAACAAGAAATAGATTTGGGTACACATACGATGTTTCTTGGACAATTGGTTGAGGCGGAATGCTTATCGGATATCCCAACTGTGACTTATGATTTCTATCAGAAAAATATAAAACCAAAACCTGAGAATACCGAGAAAAAAGGTTGGCGGTGTAAAATTTGCGGTTATGTGTACGAAGGTGAAAATTTACCTCCGGATTTTGTATGTCCGTGGTGTAAACATGGTTCAATAGATTTCGAAAAAATATAGTCTCATTAGTATAAATATGGTATAATACCTCAAGTATGAGAATTCGCTTTAAAAAAGTATTTATACTAATTCTAATTTTGGCACTGTGTTATTTATGCTATCTGCATAAGGACTGGTTTAAAGAACAGTATCGCCATGCTAAAGGCACATATTATATTTATAAAGCAGATAAAGCATATGAATCAAATAATATGGCAAAAACATTGGATTACTATACCTTAGGGTTGAAACTTTACCCGAAACACTACGATGCGTGGTTTAATCTCGGAAATATTTACGCTGTCCATGAGGACTATTATGCAGCAGCAGATGCATACCAGCATGCAATAGAAGCTCGTCCGAATTTTATACTTGCAAAAATGAACCTTGGGATTGTATATTCGAAATATTTGGGACAATTTGATGAAGCAATACAACAGTTCGATGGAATTACAAAACTTATTACAAAGACAAAACCTTTTAGATTGTGGATTCCTTTTGTATATTCAAATGTCAAAAGTATAAGAACAAATAAGGGTTTGGCTTATTTTAATAAAGGGGTTGCGTGGAAGCAAAAAGCAATGTATCTTCCTCTTGAAAAAAGACATCTGATGTATGAATATTTGGGAAATGCAATAGAAGCTTATACAAAATCAATTAAAATTCTAAAAAAGAATTATGACCCTTATTACAACAGGGCTGTTGCATATCATTTAAGGGGAGATTACAGACTTGCAGGATTGGATTACTGTAAAGCTATAAAAATTGCTCCAATGAAATTTGAAGGGCACTATAATCTGGCAGTGCTGTTAAGAGGATTAGACAGGGATATTGATTCGATTTCTGAATTAAAAAAAGCCGCAATTCTTGTCTCGGAATCACCGGATTCATCGTCGGTTGAAACAGCTTACATTTTTAATTTACTTAATGAAGTGACAAGAAGATTGATTTCAAGCGATGAATATTATACTGAACAACTTACAAATTCACCATTGGATGGTGCAAGTTATACATATGTGAACGGAAAACTCGTTGCCAGTGACGACTTTGATAAGGCTATTTATAAAAATTTTAAAACTTGTGCAGGTTTTGTGTATTTTAACGATGAATACGAGGAATAATGAACGATAAGAATTTACTTTTTCTTTCTAAAACAGCAGATATATTGATTAAAGAATTTGATTCTTCGGAACTTTTGAGGGAATTAAATGTTCTTTTTTCTTCATATATAAATATTAGCAGTATATCCATATATGTTTTTGACCCGAATACTTCTACACTAAGGAACTATGCAAATGATTGGGCAGTGATTGATGATGTTATGGACGATGAGCATAAGAATGTTTTATATAATGCTTATGAAGAGATACACGGCAATGACTTCGTTATAAATAGTAAAGCTTTTAAACTTCCGCAGGTTATAGGCGATATAAGTTTTAAACTTAAATCTTTGTACATGCCAATAGTGAAAAACGGTATGGTTTTTGGAATCATTGAACTTTTGTTTAATGAAGATACCTCGGTGGATATGGAGTTTTTATTTTTGATGAAAATTTTTAGTGCCCAAATCTCGCTAAAACTCCAAAATATTGTTTTGAATGAGCAATCTCAAATTAATGTCGAGTTTCATGACTCGATGAAAAATATTGCAAAAATCATAGAAACACAATACGAGTTAAACTACATAGTTCCTCTCATTGGAGAAATGCTCGACAGATTTATATCGGACCATTTGATATACGTATTTTTAAAACAAGAGGATGATTTTAAACTTGTTTGGCCGAAGGCTTGCAACGATGAGAGAATATTTGATGTTCTGAAAACTCTGGATAAGGATTATCCTTACGTTTTAACAAATGATGATAAAATCGGTGCATTTCCGCTGTTGACAGATGATGAAATAACCGGTTGTATAGTTGCCAGAAGCACGATAGAAAAGCTTTCTAAGCGTGATATAGACTACTTGGAACAATTAACGAGACAGGCTGCTGCAACTATTAATCGAGCAAATACATATTCAACAATATTGCAATATGCGACATTGGATGCTTTGACAAATCTCAATAATCGCAGACAGTTTGAAACCAGGTTGGGGCAGGAGATTG
>JAEEXX010000057.1 GCA_016287985.1 Candidatus Gastranaerophilales bacterium | reverse complement strand
GGAAACATCTGAACAGGATTTATTCAAATTTAATGCTAGATAAATGAATTATTTAGCAACAAACTCTTATCAATATTTATCAAGGTTTTAGCCTTCATGGGTAGTAAGTTTTATTTTATACTTGCTACACTTTTGTTTCTTTTCTTAATTTTTTCACGTTTTTCTGCTGGTATTAAATTATATAATCCGTCTATTTTTTTCTTTTCTGTTATCATTTTTTCTACAATAAAATTTAACAAACTAAATAATGCTGCAGCAATATCTGGATTGTCTTGTACGTTGATTATGCCTAATTCATGTACCGCATCATTACCGGTAACTCTTACAAAATCAAATGCTTGTTGTAATTGTTCAGATAAACCATTTTTTACAAGTATTTTAATTTTTTCATCAATCTTATTTTTCGATGAACATTCAATGTTAACTTCGTCGCATAACTTATCTAATGCTAATCTTAATAAAGCGGTAGCACCACGTGGAGATTTGTTTACAATTTCTCTTGCCTCATAATATAATTCTTTTACATTCTCAGGCATATCTTCATTTGGCATAGGGGCTGTTGAATTTGCAGGAATAATCATTTCATCTCCATGCCATACAGTTGCTTTATTACAGCAACTGCACAATGTAGCACTAATCTTTGTTCCCAAATCTTTTGCATATGCCCTAGTTGCATCGGATATAAATGCAACTGTTGAATAGTGATGCATGTGTGCATATGCTCCGCAATGTGGACAATTAAAGGCATTTGAATTTCTTTCGGGTGCTATATACTCATTATTCATTATAATAACTCCTTAACTTTAGCCATTATCTAGAATTTTGTTAATCTTTAAATTCATAATATCATAAAATAAAACGGACTTATTACTTATAAAATTTTTTACTCGTGTACCTAAATTTGTACCTTTTGCCTATTATTGAGGTAAAAATTCGCAATAAAAAAGAGGGTGTCTGAAACCCTCTTAAAATGGTGGGTGTGGTGAAGGACTCCGTTGGCGAGCAGGAAAAGGTGACTAAATGTCACGTTTTCCGTGGTGTTTTGCAATAATTGTGCAGACTCCTCATAAGCCAATGGAGAAAGAACCCCATTTGCAAAGCAAATGCGGTTCGAAGTCCAACAAAAAAGACTCCCGCAAGAGTCTTTTAAAATGGTGGGTGTGGTGGGACTCGAACCCACGACCAATTGATTAAGAGTCAACTGCGCTACCAACTGCGCCACGCACCCATACTATCTTGGATTATTGCTTCCCACTCCGCAGCTGTTCGCTACATTTTGCTGCCGCAAAATTACTGCTCACTTTGCTCCGTGCTACTTCGAGTTTCGCTTACGCTCACTATACGCAAAATCTGCTATTTAATTTTCAAATTCGCTCCGTTGACTTCGTCAACTGCCATTTTCCCTCGGAAGATACTTAATCTTCCTCGTCGGCAGAGTCAACTGCGCCACGAATCAACGCCCCATCTTTCGGCTCTACCGGTATTCTCCATGAACTACCAGCATATGATTCATAAACAAATTCTATTAAAAACATTATGAAATTGCAACAAGTTTATTGAGTAATGAGTACGACTTCACTAATTACAAAATAAATTTCTATAAACCTAACTCAAAAATAAGTAACACATCTAAATGACTTTAATGTTTTTATCACAATATACAAAAAAACCCAGAAGCTGCGCGCTTAGCATATAACCCTTTGATATAACCGTTTTTATCTGATTAAATAAAATAAGCAATCAAAACATGGATAAAATACATTAATCAAGCACCATAACTTCGCCGTCAGCAGGAATGTAAATATAATCTTTGACCTCAGATGTGCGCAATTCAGCGCGACATAAAGTTGAGTGTCCAACATTATCCATATGGCTTGCAATCAATTTTCCTGACGGATAGTAATTATGCAATTCTTTAATATCTTTTATTCCCATTATAATTGGTCCACTTGTTGGTGTTTGAGCACAAGCAGCATTAACCACTATATATTTTGGTTTGTATTTATCAACTGTATGTTCAACACCGTTAAACATAAGGGTGTCCCCGGCAAGATAAAATGTAGGTTCATTTTCTGAAGTAAAAACAACGCCCATAGCTTCCCAGCGCATACCGTTACCTAAAAATACAGGCTCGGCAGTTGCTCTTGCACCATGCATACAATCCGTTTTATAAAGATTTACACCATTAAAATCTGTACCTTCTTTTGGCAGAATTTCAATATTATCAAAATGTTCTTTTTCTAAAGCGTTTTTATCGTATAAATCTTGCACAAAAATTTTTATTGATTTTGGCAAAAGTTCCTGAGCGTATTTATCAAAATGATCCGTATGTAAGTGAGTTAAGATAACAGCATCAATATTTTTTACTATATCTTTTGGCGACATTGGCAAATCATGATAAGGCCAAGGTTTAAGTGTAATCGGCGGATATACTTCTTTAGGAGCAAACATTGGATCAACCAAGAATCTGTTGCCCGAATACTCAATAACCAATGTCGCATTTCTGATTTGATGAAGTCTCATATAACATATTCTAACATAATTTATTTAACTAATACAGAACCAATACTATCAATCACAAAACTTAAAACCCCAATAAAGTTTCAGCAGCACGTCCTATAACTTCAACTTTTTCCATTTCAGATTTTGCTGCACCGATTGCAAGGCGTTCAATTTCAAGATTATCATGTCCTAACTTATCACATAATTCTTTATAATTAAGCTCCTCTTTCCAAAGTCTTCTTAATTGTGCTAAACGAGTTCTGTTTTTGATTTTATGCTTAAATGCTTCATTAAAAAATTCTGTCGTACCCGGACACAATTTATCTAATTCCGGAAAGGATTTGTTTCTGCTAAATACGATTCTGAGCATGTTTTTAATAAATTTAGCTATGATTTTTATGTCTTTATCTGTTTCCGTAAAAGCCTCTTCAACCGCTTCCTTAATATAATATTTTATCCATCTGACTTTCCTTGAAGATACCATATCAAAATGGTCTTTAATATGTCTGTATTCATGGGCAACAGTGTCAAATAACTCTTTCGGCTGATATATCTCCAATCTGTCAATATTGACATGATTTATATAAGAATCGGCATTTCCTAAAATTCCTGAATCCAACCGTTTGACATCAAAACTCTTTTGAAGGTTTTCAAGACCGTTCTTTTTTATTTCTAAATTTGACATGCTCTCAAGCAGACTTCTTTGGTATTTATCGCCTGATTGAGTGTATTCCAAAATATTGTATCCATATATGGGTAAATATTCAATGTTTTCTTCCGGTAAACGACCTTCTACATTAGTATAAGTAGTCTTCGGATTTCCGCCTTGCATGCCGGTTCTGACGGCAATTTCTTTTTTAGGTTTTCCTGGTTCCATCCTGGCAATTGTTGAAGTATAAACGTCATCAATAAAACCAAATTCAGACGTTTGCATTTTAAAACACGTATCCATGTCTTGCAATTTAATAACTTTGTCTGTTTTTAAGCGTGCCATATTACATGTTTCATCTATTAAACGTCCACGCTCTCCATACTCTTCCAAATATTTGTAAGTTCTGTCAATTGATAACCCTGAATCCGCATAAGTGCAATTTCTGGATAAAATTTTCCCATTTATATCTCTAAATGTATATAAATCCCATTTTCCTCTGGTTGGTGATATACCCGCAACATAATCAAACGTGGCTGTTTCCAGCCACCAATTTGGAACAACTTGGCTATATCTTTTTTTAGCAAACTCCGCAAATTCCTTTATAGGTCTGCATATGATTTTTTGCGCTTTGCAACCCATTTAATATCCTCATTTTTAAACAAAGACAGACCTCAAGGGTCTGACTTTGTATTCTACTACTTGTACCTTGTGCTCTCCTCAAAAAAGGGTACACAGCCCCTTTTTTAGTATTTCCCCAAAATACTAATCCAGTAGCGCCTCTAAAATTTTAGCATTTTTATCAGCTAAACCGCTTCTTCTTACCTGGCTGCGTGTTATATAGCTCCTTAATGCTTCACGAATCAATTCAGAGCGTGAACGACTTTCTGAATCTGCAACTTCGTCAATTTTTCCTAAAAAACTTTCCGGCATTGAAATAAGTACTCTTGCCATATTTTCCTCCTTTAATTATTCTTAATATTTCCGTTTTAATCCTGTTATATATATAAAGTATTTCAGATAAAAAAAATTGCTATTATTGAATGGAAATATTAAGAATTGTTAAGGGTATTTTATAACAGTACATTTAATCAATAGTTTTACAAATATCTTTTCTGTATGTCATGCCGCTAAAAGTAACTTCTTTAATTTCATCATATACTTTTTTAGAAGCTGATGCATGCGTTCTGCTGACAGATGTAAAAACTATAGCCGGACCAGTTTGAGCCTCAAGCTCCAAATATTTATTTTTATGAACATTATTCGTGTACGATAAAATAATATTTTCATCAACATTATCAATGTTATCTATTATATTTTGAGAATTTTCTCTGTTCTTACAACAAAGAACTACTGATACAGATGTATTATCAGTACATTTAATGTAATCGAACTCATCGCTAAAAGAACCCACTGTGCATGATTCAATAAGTTTATATAAATCTGTATCAAGCAATGCAAGAATGCCTGCACAGTCCGCATCCTGCATAAAAGGAAGATAACCGAGTATCTTTACATTACCGTCTTCGGATAATATACCGTTAACACCGATAATACCGCAATATGTTGAACCGTTTGCTTCAAGGTAGTTCAATGTTGGATATATTACGTTATTCATAATAAATTCTTCGTTTTTAAGAGAAAGTTTATAATTCGGTGAACATGCTCCCATGCCTGATGTTAGTTGTCCGCCTTCACCATCAAGAGAATATTTATAGAGTACTGAAGAGCCTAACGGCAGTGCATTAAACCCGTCAGTAATTGCGTAGAAACCGAACGGAGTGCCGTACACGTAATTTTCAACCAATATTTTCGCAGATTTCTCGGCAAAGAATGAGTCCAGAAGATTCTTCGCTGACTGTTGAGAGGTTATTATTACAGCACTTGAGGGTGCATTAGTTTTTATCACGAATGGAGTCTCAAGATTTTTAACATAATCTGCTGCTGCGTTTTGTTTTTCAAAAATTCCAAATTTTGGAGTCGGAATTTTTAATTTATACATTATTTTTTTTGATAGCAATTTATCAAACAATAAGTCTGATACATTCAAATCTGGTGCAAAAATTTGCAGCTTATGTTTGGTAAATAATTTTACTATATCAGAACTTAATGATTCGGCTGCGACAGGAATTGTAATATCAATACTGTTTTCCAGTACAAACTCTAAGAGTTCTTGAGCTGAGTTCGGTCTAATATCAATGCAATTAGTGAATTCGGCAATACCGTCATTTCCCGGTGCAACATAAACCTCACATGTTTCCGCTAACTTTTTTGCTAACGCATATTCTTTGGCAGAGTTTCCAATTATTAATACTTTTTTCCTCATGACAATTAGTATATCATAATTATTGGGAATTAAGTTATATTTTTGTGTTAAAATCTGATTATGAAAAAGCCGGAACTTTTAATGCCTGCGGGCAATATTGAAAAATTAAAATATGGGATTAAATACGGTGCAGATGCGGTTTACTTGGGTGTAGTGGACTTTAGTCTAAGAGCCATGAGAAAAGGCGAATTAATTACACTCGATAATCTTAAGCAAGCTATATCTACTGCTCATAGTATGGGTGCTAAAGCTTATCTTACGCTTAATATATTTGCATTTAACAATGATATAAGGCTTTTGGAGTCATGCATAGAAAGAATTGTTGAATCCACTCCGGATGCTTTAATAATAAGCGACCCCGGAATAATGCGTTTGGCACAAAAATATATGCCAAATACTCCTATTCATGTTTCAACACAAGCTAATATACTAAATTATGAAGCGGTAAAATTTTGGCAGGATATGGGAGCCACAAGGTGTATTCTGGCTCGTGAACTTTCAATAAAAGATGTTGCCGAAATTAAGCAGAAGGTTCCTGGCATGGAATTGGAATGTTTTATACATGGTGCTCAATGCGTGTCTTTCTCGGGCAGATGTCTGCTTAGTGACTATATGACAAATGGCGAACGCAAAGCAAATTCAGGGAATTGTTCACAGCCATGCAGGTGGAGTTATAAGCTTTTGGAAGAAACCCGCCCCGGACAATATCAGGAAATTATTCAAGATGATAAAGGTACACATATACTTTCGACCAAAGATTTATGTTTGGTAAAACACCTGAAAGAAATGATTGAAGCCGGTATTGATTCATTTAAAGTTGAGGGCAGAACAAAAAGCCTTTACTATGTTTCAGCAACAGCAAAAGCGTACAGAGAAGCAATTGATTCAATTATGGAGAATCCTAATTCTGATATGGAACCATATTTTAAAGAACTTTTAAAGGTTGGAAACAGAGGTTATACAACGGGATTTTATCTTGGGGAAGGTTATCCGAGTGATGGATATAGTTATGATATTTCAAAAGGACTTGCAGGCGCAGATTTCTTATTTGAATTCCATGGGAAGAAAGATGATTGGTACAAAATAGTTACAAAAAACAAATTTAATAAGAACAAAGATATTGAAATTATCACTCCTTCAGAAAAGTTTGTTACTCAGGTTATAGAAATTATAAATGACAAAGACGAAAATTTAGATATCGCAAATACAAATAATGAACTTTGGATTAGATTGGCTCAATCACCAAGAGAATATGAATATGCACTGGCAAGAACCGTTGGTATAAAAGGAGAGTTAAATGAATCTTGTGCTTGCGTTTGCGGGGATTAGAGAATGTTTATAAAACCTGATTATAACCTTAAAAATGTTTATGAAATAAATATGGATGAGCTAAAATCTCAAGGAATTAAATGCTTGCTGTTTGATTTGGACAGCACTTTAATGGTTTCGAAAACAGGAAAGTTTTTGCCTGAAACATTAGATTGGTTCAAAACTTTTGAAAAAGATTTCGAAATTGCAATAATATCTAATAATAAAAACGAATCATATATAGAAAATGCAAACAAAATTGCGCCTTGCATTGTTATTGGAAAAGCAGATAAACCGAATCCAAAAGTTATATCGGAATATTTAAAATCGAAGGGAATAAAGCCTCATTGTACTGTAATGATTGGTGATAGACCTCTTACAGATATTCTTGCAGGGAAATTGGCAGGCTGTAAAACAATCCTTGTAGGCTCAATTAATCCCAATGAAAATTTGCCTACAAAATTTATTCGTATGATTGAAAGATTGACGATAAAAAAATAAATATTTGAAAAGTTTTTATAAACGCAAAAAATTTTATTTACGTGTTTTTTAGTAGTCATGAAAATATCCCCAATTATAGATGTGAATAACAATAATAAGAATATTTGCCCCAATTTTGGCACTTCAAAGATGGTAAGGGTAATGCCGGATAACTCTATTCTTTGTAATATAACATGGCCGTTTCGTGAATGCTTGAACTGGAAAGCTTTTGTTAATTTGCTGGATATCAAATACAAATACGAAGAAAATGTTAATATACTAAATCTGGCGTGTTCTGACGGTTCCGAATCAATAACATTATTGGCATCATTATATGAATTTGCTAATAATAATGCTAGCAAATTTCTTCCT
This sequence comes from Candidatus Gastranaerophilales bacterium, assembly GCA_016287985.1. GTDB lineage: Bacteria > Cyanobacteriota > Vampirovibrionia > Gastranaerophilales > Gastranaerophilaceae > CAG-196. The sequence continues at coordinate 3,161 of JAEEXX010000057.1, read as the reverse complement.
ATTAAAGCATCTGACATTACAAAAAAGGTTATTGATAGTGCAAAATCCGGTATTTATAACATAGAAGGACAAGATTTACGCAGAATAAATACGTCGATTGGCCACTATTCAAAGTACTTTTGTATAACTGAATCAACATCGAAATTATTCCCATTTGCTATGAAATTACTGCCAAAGTATACAGACAAAATTATATACGAACAACTCGATATTTTTGATTCATTAAAAAAGCTTCAACCTCAAAATAATGTAGTTTTGTGCAGAAATGTGCTCCCTTACCTCAGCAATGAAAAGAGAGTACAATTTATCGACTTGCTTGCCCGCAAGCTCGATCCATCAAGCCTTGTTGTTATCGGAGCATTCGATAACGGGCATTATGTTAATAATCTTTTAAAATCAAGATATTTTAAACAAACAACAGTTGAAAATGTGTATTCAAAATATTAAATATAAGTATCAACTGTCGTTCCGAGTTTTGGTTTAATAAAAGTTTCATTGTAATAATAAAAGATTCCGATTGCGACTAATGATATAAAGTAAAAATTAATAAGAGTCATTATAAAATTCATAATTACATTTCCGGCAAACAAAGCCGAGAAAATTGATATGAAAAAATTTGCGGTAAAAATCAACAGATAGATGCCCAAATTCAAAAAGAATTTTTTGCTGAATATTTTGCGAACAGATAACCACAAAGCTTTTAACGGATTTTTGGTTTCAAAAAATAATGCCGGAAAGTAAAACAACAATACGAAGTACGTTACGGAAACAACAGTAAGTATTAATAAATTCCACATATTCAACTTTAACAACTGTTCTTTTGATAAAGAAAGCAGAAATGCTTTTATTGCTACCGAATCTGTCATAGCTTTTGACAGCGAATCTGCAGATATGCCGATATCCCCTATGAAATGCATACCCAAAAAGTATGTTACAGTAAGTATAATAACGTTAAAAATAAATGCAATAAGAATTAATCCACATGAAGGCAAAAAGTATTCTCCGACTCCTGACGTGAAATCCTTTATTATCGAATTCGGTTCGGCAGGTTCTTTATCAGTTGCCGCAGATTTTAACATTTTCCCCCAGCCTGCTGTAAAAGCCGAACACATCATATATAACAAAAATACGGAAAATAACACTCCCAACAGGCCTTTCCCTCTAACGGATGCGGCCATATATATGCTTATGATTAGTGAGAAAAGAATTAGAGGAGTTGCCACAATAATGTATTTATTTGTTAAATCAAAAACTTTTTTCATATGTTAAATATATATCAAATAACAAATGTTTACAATTTGTTTATATTTTCCGAATCTTTTTTTGCATTTTCGATTGTTCTGATATTAAAATTATCTGTAAGTGTATTAATTAATGAAGGATTTATTAAAATCGGTTCGCATTCTCCGATATAAACAGTGTTATTTTTAAATTTTGCGAAATGAATCATTTCTGTTATGGTATTTCGTCCGCATTTTGGAAGGAATATTTCTAACGGTAAATTTTTATCTGATAAATATTGTGTAATACGAACTACTGCATATGAATCAAAGCAAGTATTAAAACAGATAATATTTTTTTTATCCGCATTGTAGGAAAATGAAATTATCAGAATTTCATCTGACAGGTATTTTATAAGTTTTTCAAAGTAGTTTTTTTTCTCGTTTGTATAATCTTTTAATCCGATTATGACAATTTTTTTATAATCCTTCTCATTTAACTTTTCTTCAATCAATTTAATACTCTTTTCATAATCATATCCGACAAAAACAGTTTCGCATATTTTACCGGTTTTAAATCCTTTTGCTTCATTAGCTGATTTAATAACCTGACTGTAATCATTATTTTCAATCTGTATAACTCCTTTATAAAAATTCATATCAGTTGTAAATAATCTGCCTCTATACAGATTCTCTATATTGTGTAACGAATGTTTTGTTAAAATAATGGGGCCGGGAAATGTTGCAAAATCTATTAAACAGTTTTCAACTCCGTGACCGAACTGTCCTTTTAAGCTTTTGTATTCACTGAATTTAGGGAATGTGTGTGCAACCATCATATCATCATGTGTGTAGACATCTATGTCGGTTTCTTTCAATGCTTCAAGAACATCTTCCAATTCCCTTATATTTGAACCAACAACCAGTACTGCTTTAGAAGGAGTCGTTGTGTAAGATATTTTGGATATTTTTTGTTTTCCATACCTTTTTTCCTGCTCAAGATTTAAAATATCCATTAGTTTTGTGTTGTATTCCGCATTGAAATAAATTATTTCTTTAAGATTATCTATAGAACAGTTTTCGCTGTTTATGGAATTAATAAGTTTTAACAAGCTTAAAAAAGCCTCATCTTCCATAATGTCATAACTTTCAAGATCCAAAAGATTGATACTGACGCTTTTTGCAATAATCATCATGATTTTGAATAAATCTCTAATTTTAGCCGGTATATTTTCTGCGAAACTTCTGAAAATATATTCTCCGAACTTTATAGCATTAACTATACTTTCACATTTATGAAAAATTTCTGATTCAAGAATATTTTCCCCTTTGAAGTCATTTGTTTTAAATAATTTGTTGTGTTCATTAATAATATCAGGCAAAATTTTACGTAATTTTGACATAGACTCCATAAAACAACTTTCCGTAAATTGCGGATTCGAAACTGAAATGGCAACCGTATTTAGAATAAACAGACGTATTTCACTCCTAATAGCCTGCTTTTCATAGAGTTTAAGGCAATATTTTGCGCACATGTGCAAATAGAGCCATAAAACATTTTGTAGAGCCGATGTTCTCGGGTTTACGGAACAAATTCCTCTTGATACACAACTGTTATATTGAAGATTCTCGTTACTTGACATATGTATATAATAAATACTGCCTATAAAATTTAAATTCCCCTGTAGACGAATAATTTTAAGATATTTTAGTATAAAAAAAGGACGTTATAAAAACGCCCTTTTTTATTTATATAAAACTCACCTAGCTTAATGCAAGTAATGACTTAACTGAACGCGCATTTTCACGAACAACTTCATCGGAATGCATATTAATAGTATCATCTAAAATCTTGATAACTTCAGTTTTATCTTTTATGGCTAATATTTCATTGATAGTACTCATTGCAACAGCAGGTGATAAATCATTAATACCTTTTCC
>JAEEXX010000056.1 GCA_016287985.1 Candidatus Gastranaerophilales bacterium | reverse complement strand
TTACAAGTCGAAGTCATGATATCAGAACTGACCTCTCTTTGCTTTCCATGAAAAAAATGAGCCTTGCTATGGATATGGACAAGGTCACAATGAATTATCAAAAGTCATTAAATGCAAAGGTTTTGAAGTGGACGAATAATAACGGCGCAACATACATAGATTTAAGTTATGCAAATCTCATGAGGCCTGGTGCAACGAATAATAACAAGCCATACATGATTACAGATGCCGCAGGCAAAGTAGTTGTAGATGGGACATACAAACAATACGCAGAAATGATTTCTCCAGACGGAGCTCCGGGTGGAGATTACGAATCAAACAGATCAGCTATCCTTGCAGATTTAATCGGTATGAACGCTACCGATATTGATAATGCAGAAACATATTACAATACATATTTACAGAAAAAAGACTATCTTGAACGAATTGATAATGCCGAACCTGATAAAACAGGGTTTGAAATTAAAGACCCGCATTCCGTAAAAAAACTACTACAAAAACTTGGAAACAGTGGTGGAATATCAGATTGGGTAAGTGCATATAATAACAGCGGACAAACGATTTCAGGAAGTCAAATCCCTTCGACAATAAACGCCATAAAAGAAAAACTCGGACCGTATTTTATGAACGACCAAAGCAGATTTGAAGCAGCATGTGATAGTGCAGCTAATTTGGTTGATCAAACAAATGATATAACCGTACAGGCTTTAATCGATAAACTAATGGGATATTATCAAGGCAAAGGCGGAGCTTTTGTCGGTGGAGCATACAGTGACCCTTCAACCGGAAATCCTACCCCGGTATGGTATGACGTTGACAAACCGGAATACCAAACATATGTTCAAAATCATAGCGAATGGCAAGCGCAAAGAGATACTGCAGAACAAGAGATGAAAACTGCATTAGATGGATATAATAACTTGTTCAACGCAGATGTTCAAATGAAAATGAAATTTTATGATGAACTTTTCCAAACTATTGCCGATAAAGGGTGGGTATGTAATGATAGGGTATCTGATACAGATTATCTTAACCAAATGCTCCAAAATAATATGTATTACATAACAACAATGCAACAAGGCAAAGACACTGACGGTAATCCTGCGATGACTTATAGTACAGACATTGCACTAAACTGTCCAAAAATCACGCAAGTTTCAGACTCAACGACAAGAGATGATGCATTAGTTAAATATGAGGCTGAAAAAAGAACTATTCAAAACAAAGAAGATGTTATTGATGTAAAAATGAAAAAACTTGAAACAGAAGATTCAGCTATTCAGCAAATGATGGAATCAATTAAAAATACTATAAAAGAAAATAGTGACAGAACAATGAATATATTTGCTTAAAAACATTGTATGTTTGTGATACCTTATTTATAAGAGACTATATAAATAAGGGTTATGTATGTTCGAATCATTATCTGATAAATTGCAGGATATCATTGCCAAAACTTCCGGGAATAGCGCATTGACTGCTGAAAACATGCAGGATGCTCTGAGAGAAATACGAAGAGCTTTATTGGACGCAGATGTAAACCTCAGAGTTGTAAAATCATTTATTTCTAACATCAAAGACAAGGCCGAAGGCGAAGATGTCATACATGGTGTAAATCCCTCACAACAATTAATTAAAATCGTACACGATGAACTTGTTTCTTTATTAGGAAAAGATTTGAGTCCGATTGACTATTCCGGACATCCTAATTTAATTATGATGCTTGGTCTTCAGGGAAGCGGAAAAACCACAACTTCTGCAAAACTTGCTATTAAACTAAAAAAAGAAGGCAGGAATCCATTACTTGCTGCATGCGATATCTATAGACCAGCTGCAATTACACAATTAAAAGCACTCGGAGAACAAATTGGAGTTGAGGTATTCCATAAAGACAATACTGATGTTAAAACGATTGTACAAGAAGCAATTAATTATGCAAAAGAAAACGGATTTAATACCATTATCCTCGATACCGCAGGAAGATTGCAAATTGATACTGATATGATGGCAGAACTTCTTATTATAGACAGACTGTTCCATCCTGCAGAAAAATTGCTCGTTGTTGACTCTATGACAGGTCAAGAGTCAGTAAATGTTGCAGAAAACTTTGATGCACAACTGGGTATTACAGGGGTTGTTTTAACCAAACTCGATGGTGATTCCAGAGGCGGCGCCGCCTTGAGTTTAACTTATTGCACAAATAAACCTATAAAATTAACCGGTACTGGTGAGAAACTTGAAGCACTGGAAGATTTTCACCCTGCAAGAATTGCAGACAGAATTCTTGGTATGGGAGATATAGTTTCGTTGGTTGAACGAGCACAGGAAATTTTTGATGAAAAAACCGCTCGTGAAATGGAAAAGAAAATGGCAAAAGCCGAATTTTCTTTCAATGATTTCCTAAAAATGCAATCCCAAATGAAGATGTTCGGTTCAATGGATCAGATCTTAGGAATGATTCCGGGATTAAAAATTTCTAAAGATGACAGGCAGATGATTTCTCACGAAGGTGAAAAACAGTTTAAAAGAATAGAAGTGTTCATTCAATCTATGACACCTGAAGAACGAGAAAATCCCGAACTTATGAATTCCTCGAGGAAAAAGAGAATTGCAAATGGTTCCGGAATTCCCATTCATGACATTAATCAATACATAAGTCAATTTGAACAGATGAGAAAAATGATGAAAGGTATGTCAGACATGAAGGGGATGATGTCTAAAATGAGTGGTAAAATCGGACAATCCGGCGCAGGCAAACTTTCCATGCACCAGATGATGAAAAATATGCGGAGATTTAAATGAAACTGATTGCAGGTCTGGGAAATATAGGGAATAAGTATACTTTCACAAGACATAATGCCGGTTTTATGCTTGCTGACAGCATTGCTTTGAATAATAACCTTAATTTTCGTGAAAATTCCAGACTCAAATCCTTCATGACTAATTTTCGTGACGGACAAAATGATGTTCTAATAATCAAACCGACTACTTTTATGAACCTTTCAGGAGAAGCTGTGAGAGCAGTTATGGATTATTATAAAATTCCGGTTGAAGATATTTTAATTGTTTATGATGATTTAGCTATGCCTTTGGGCAAGATAAGGTTTCGTAACAACGGTTCTGACGGTGGACATAACGGAATTAAATCCATAATACAGCATTTGGGTACTCAAGATTTTGCAAGACTTAAAATCGGTATAGGACCACAACCGAATCTGCCCTCAGAAGTTTTTGTTTTACAAAATTTTTCACAAGAAGAATTGACACTTTTAAAATCGACTTTAGTCATAGCAAAACAAGGAATTATGTGCTATTTTAATGAAGGTATTGCCACTGCACAAAATAAATTTAATTAGGAGAATGTAATGAAACTTGCTGAACAATTCGAAATGGACGAAAAATATGATGAAGCATATGCCGAATACAGAAAAGAACTTCCACACAAATCCGGAGACATTGAACTTTTGACCAAACTGGCACATCTTGCTTTAATACTGGAGAAAAAAGAAGATGCAAAAGCATACTATAGCAAAATCCTTGAAATTGATCCTGCTAATATACTTGCACACGAACAGTTAGTAGACATTTATCAAAGCGAAGATAAATACAGATATTACTTGTTGAGAGGAAATATGCACGCTCTTCTGCAGCAAATGAGCTATGCGAAATCCGATTATAAAAAAGCCATTGACCACGCACAAGACAATCAGGAAGCTCTTCCTGCCAGGTATCTATATGCAAGCGTTTGTGAAAATGAGGAAAAATACCAGGAAGCAATAGATGCATATTTAAGAATTGCTGATGACGATGAAAAAAATCCGATACCTTATCTTAAACTTGCAGAACTATATGAAAAAACTGAAGGAATAATTTCTTCCATACAAATTCTCGAAAGAGGATTAAAAGAAGGCCAATTTCAAGAGTTTGAAGAAATTCTTGCCGGATATCATATTAGAAACTCCCAGCCTGCTAAGGCTTTGGAATTAACAAAAAATGATTTAACCAAAGCAAGAGCCTTAATGGATTTAAACAGGAATGATGAAGCTTATGAAATCCTAAACAGAGTAAAAGAGCAGTTCAAAACTCAACCATTGATGCATTCTTTACTTGCTCAATACTATTTCCAAAAAGGAATGAAAAACGAAGCTTTTGAAGAAATTAACGAGTTTGAAAAACTTGCACCAAATTCACCTCTTATATACCAAATGAGAGCTTTAATATATGAAGAAGCCGGCGATTCATTTAATGAACATCTTAACTGGGGGAAATATAATCTTCTCAAAGGTGAAAAAGAAGTTGCATTGAATGAATATTTGACAGCTTACCAATTTGATAATAAAAATGCAGAACTTATTGAAACGATTGCCTCTCAATTTGAAGGACTTAAAGACCAAACAAAAGCTTGCGAATTTTGGGAAAAACTCGTTGAACTTGAACCTAAAAATTCTAACGCACTTCAAAAACTTGCTATTTTTAGAGATTCCATTGGTGATTATCAAGGTGCATTAGATTATCTTGACAAACTTAAAGAAGCTGACCCCAGAAATCAATTTGTTGCAGAAAACTATGCAAGATTTCAGGAAAGAGCGGAAAACGGCGGCGGGATTGCCTCGTTCTTTAAATCTATTTTTGGGAAAAGAATGGGTTAAGCGTCAAAATGTGTAAACCTGTAGAACTTCTTGCCCCGGCAAAAGACAAAAAAACTGCATTCGCAGCAATTGACTGCGGAGCTGATGCTGTTTATATTGGAGCACCGGCTTTCGGCGCAAGACAAAATGCTGCTAATTCGTTGGATGATATTAAAGAAGTTGTTAATTATGCCCACAAATTTTGGGTAAAAGTACATATTACAATAAACACAATCCTTACAGATTCCGAACTTAATGAAGCAGTCGAACTTATAAAAAAATTGGCAGAAATTGGTGTTGACGCAATAATTATTCAAGATATGGGACTATTAGAACGATTAATGCATGAACACTTGGATTTACCCCTGCACATGAGTACGCAATGCGACAATTATTTACCGCAAAAATTTAAATTCTTTAATGACATTGGTGTATCAAGAGTAATTTTAGCAAGAGAATTATCGATTGAACAAATTCGAAACATACATGAAGAAAATCCGAAACTGGAACTGGAAAGTTTTATACACGGCGCACTTTGCGTATCAATGAGTGGCCAATGCTACTTGAGCCAATATATAGGCGGACGCTCCGCAAACAGAGGGGAATGCGCCCAGCCATGCAGAAAACAATATGATGTTATTGACGATAAAGGAAATATTATTGCAAAAAACATTTACCCGTTGTGCTTAAAGGATTTTAACGGGGGAAATTATATTCAAGAATTGACAGATGCAGGAATCTGTTCGTTTAAGATAGAAGGTCGGCTGAAGGACGAAGGTTATGTAAAAAATATAGTTGCATACTACAGAAATTTGCTTGGAAAAGGTACTTCATCAGGTAGGTCTGTATACCACTTTATCCCCAACCCTGAAAAAACTTTCAACCGAGGTTTTACGGATTATTTTCTTAAAGGAAGGGGTAAATGTTACAGCATTAACTCACCAAAATCTAAGGGAGAATATCTGGGAAAAGTTACAGAAGTAAAAAAAGAATACTTTGTTATAAAAACAGACAAAGAAATTCACCCTCAAGACGGATTATATTTTAATAACGATGGCTGCGGGGTAAATAAGACAGGGGTAAACAATGGAGTAGCAATATACCCCAATAAAAAGGTAAACATTACCATAGGTACGGATGTATATAGGAATTTGGATGTTGAATTTGAAAAAGAACTCTCAAAGCCTGTCAAAAGGCAAATCGGGGTAAGTATAAGCACCCATAATAAGATTATTGAATTAACTGATGAGGACAGTATTTCAATAACAGAGACTCTACCAGTTGGAGAACCTGCGAATAATCCTGACAAGATGAGAGAAACATTTATTAGGCAATTTTCTAAAACAGGAGAGGGCGATTTTTATATCTGCGATATAAAAATCGCCCACAATACCGAATTTCCGTTCATGCCGGTAAGTAAAGTAAATGAACTTAGAAGAACTTTATTTGAAAAACTTATGCAAAAAAGGCTTGAGGTGTATGAAAATAATCGAACGAAACAAAAACCGCTGAAACACACGAAATATTTTCTTCCGGAGGTTGATTATCGAGCTAATGTTCACAATAAATTTGCAGAGGAGTTTTACAGAAATTGCGGTGCCAAAGTTATAGAACCCTCATTCGAAACCAAGATTCCTAAAAGACAAATTGAATTAATGAGGTGTAAGCATTGTATTAAATATGCTTTAAATATGTGTAAATCTCCTAAAAAATTATCGTTAAAAGACTCTCACGAAAAAATATACCCATTAGAGTTTGACTGTAAAGAATGTTTGATGAAAATATTAAATCAAAACTAAGTTATTGGAGCTTCACTTGGCTGAGCTGCTTGAGATGCAGGAGGAGCGTATTTTTCACGGAGAGTAAGCAAAAGTTTTAAATCTTCACAAGCTTTTAATGCTTCCGAATCGACATATTCACCCTTTTGCTTTTTATCTTCGATTATTTGAACATATTCCATCACATCACCTGACAGAGCTTTTTGCTCAGCCACCAATTTATCATTGGCTTCAACTGGCATAAGTTTGTTCATTCCTTTTTCAGCAAACATGGAAGCAACACACCCGACTGCTATACCAAGTACTGCGCCTATTGCTGCGCCCCAAGGTCCGCCTGCCACACCTATTGCTGCACCTAGCTTGGCACCGGCCCATGCACCTGCTGCATGTCCCAACGCATATGAGCCTGATGTAGCTGTTATACGTAAAGCAGATTGCCCGAGCTGAGTCATACCCACGTTAAATCCGCCTTTGCTGAATGCAGGTATAATTTTTGTAATACCTTCAATTACGCCATCAAAAATAGCAAATCCTTTAAATGTCTTTAATGATTTACTTGCAACTTTTCCAACCGGCGTTTTGGTTGAGAATTTAACAGCCTTATTTACAACTTTTTCCATAGAAGTCTTTCCTCGCCAATTTGGTTTGGATAAACCATCTATTGCTTCTTGCGCTGATAATTTTTTATTACGAATAAATCTCCTTGAAGTTAAGGTTCTGAGTTTTTCATTTTCTTCGGCTATTTTTCCAACATCGCTACCCTGCATAGCCTCAAGCACTTTGCGTTCTTGATCTTTAATTGCTATGAATTTATCAGAGCCCTTTTCCCTGAGGAGTGAAATACGTGCTTCCGGGTCCTTCATAAATTTTTGTTTTAGTCGGCTCGGTTTTTTCATATATTTTCGTTCAATTTTCCTTAAAGATTTAGTAGAATCAACCAAAGCTTTCCGACCTTCTTCAATCACTTCGCTGGTCACTTCTGTTGAATTAATTCCGGCCTTTTGAATCATCTCTTGTGCACGTTTAGCCCCTTCTATTGTTCTTTTTGCACTCAATGCTTTTCCTGCATTTTCAAAAGCAACAAAAGTCGCTGCAGAAGAGGCTGCAGTACCGAATGATGCTACAACATGGTTAGCAGTTTCAACACCACCTAAAGCAATTTTTTTACACAGTTCAGGCAAACTTTTTTCCAACTTTTGCAATTTATTACGCTCATTTGCTTCTTTTTTTGTTTTCTCTTCTTCAAGTTTTCTTTCCTCCTCTCGTTTTCTGAATTCATCTAAATTCATCGGCTCACTTGAAGAAGATGATTTCAAACCTGTATACCCACTATTTAACCTAAAATCCGGAGTAAAGCCCAATGAAGGGGAAAAACCAGAAGTAAAACTTAACGAAGGAGCGGAATTTGAGGAGAGGATAAAATCTGAAGAATAATTTTTACTACTAAATCCTCCAAAATTGGCAAAGCTGCCATTAACACCAATATTTGGTGTATTTAATAAAAATTTGTTATCAAAATTTGATGGATTAATCAACATTAATATCCGTTCCTATATTTTCCTCATATATATAAAGTTTATTTACTTTCAAAAATTGACTTTTTTGATAAAATTCCTTAATATTTCTTAATACTTATTTGTAAAAAAATATATAACCATGATATGATTCATATACAAATTAGCTACATCCCACTATTACAATATTCATACAAGGAGACTTAAATGTTAGATTTTCTGTTTAAGAAAGAGGTTTCAGCAAGTGAAACTATAAATAATTTTTATTCTGCGATTAAAAAATTATATCCGAATGATTCAATTTCGGCTGAGAGGAAAGATTATCTAAAAGGCCTGATGGACAAATACGGATATCTGCCTTATCCTCATATTAAAGCACTTGAGGAACTTTCGGATGCAGAAGTTCTATATGCACTTGAATCAAAATGGGAAAATGAAGGAGTTTTTGAAAACGGAAGATTTGAGTTTTCAAAGACAAGCGTCCTTGCAAGGAATAAAGTCAAAGATTCTAGCTGGCTTCAAAAAGAAGGACATAATATTAAGCTTGTAAACCTCGCAGGACTTGGAAACGGGAATATTAATGAAGAATGCGGACATTTTATGGATTGGCTCCGCCAGCTTTTAATTCTGCCAACAGGGAATCATGAAAACGGAATTTTTAATACAACAATGTATTTGATACCGTTCCATCCCCGTGAATTCGGCTGTGCATATCTGCCTACGGCGAGTTGTGTAAGCCCAAATCTGGAAGACAAAACAATTTTTGAAAAAACAGGACTCAATGCTGATGAACAAGTCAAAATGTTTATACAAATGGTACAGCTTGCAGGACATCCAGTTATTTATGATATTTTGCCTCAAACAGGAAGATTCTCAAAAATAGTTCTTACAACACCTGAGTGTGCAAGATGGTTTGACATTAATGCTCTGATTCTGGAATTATCAAAAAATGTTGACAAACATACAGAAACTCTACAAGACAAGTATTCTAAAGAAGATTTAAACGTTGTAAGTGATATATATAAAAAAGCGATTAAAGGCGAAGGCTATGGAGATTTATCCGAACATTATCAAAATATATATAACGAATTGGATGCGTTATTAAAAGATACAAAAATATTTCTTTCAAATTCGATGCTTGAAAGAACTATTCAAGACAAATTGCATAAAAAAGCAAAAAATATTATTAACAAAGTAAGCGGTAATATCCACAATAAAAAGATGACTGAAGCTGAGATAAATAATCAAGGCGAAATAATTCAAGCTCTTATATCAGAGGGCATGTGGCCTGCCCCCGGCGGTGCTTGGTGTTCTGCCGGAGTTCCTATTTTTGATAAAATGAGCGAAGGCGCATCTTATCCAATATTCAAACATTACAATTTTAACGGAGAAGATGTTACTCATTTTGCAAACCTTGATTGCCAAACACCTTACTATTTTGTTTGTTTGGAAAGTGGTAAATATAATAATGACGTAGTTAAATTCTTTGTTGAATATATGAAAAGTTTACAAAAAGAATACAATTTTGACGGCTTTAGAGTTGATCATATTGACCACGTTGTTGATGAAGTTTCCGAATGCGATGGTATTCCCATAAGCTACAGAGCTCCCAGAAAGGTATTAGGAGCCCTCAATAGTACAATGAAAGAAGAAATTCCTTATTTCGCAACTTTGGCAGAATACATGCTCTGGGATAATTATTATAAAGAATATCATCAAGACATGGGATTTGACTTGCTATGGGGCAATGACATTATTTCACAAAGTTATAAAAATCCTGAAGCTATTGCAGAAGACAACCTGCGTCTTTCAAATTATAATACCTCTTCAAATTATACGACACCGCTTTCTATTATGAAGACATATAATAATCAAGACGGCGAATTTGAGGCAATTGACCGCTATCCTGCACAATTAGGCAGAGAAGGCGCACTATTTAAATGGTTTAAATACAAATTTATCCCAGGCGGTAAATTCGCACAAAGACCGATTATGCATGTTGATGGTGACGAATCTTTTACAAACGGAGGAATTGAAGCGGTAATTGGTTCTGAAATATCTATGAAGAGAGATAAGGATTATGATTTTTATGCTAAATTTGACGCTATAGACAGATTTGTTAAAAATAATTCGGTTATCACTGATGGAGAAGCTAACATAATCAGACAAGACGATGATGGTTTTGTAGCTTGGCATATTCAGAAAGAAGGACTTAAAAATTCAATTCTGGTTATTGCAAACTATAATTCTCCTACTGAAAAATTCACTGTTGAAGAAAACGGCAACCAAATAACAGAAGTAAAAGAAGGCACTGAGGTATTCGACAAAACAATTGAACTTTCTTGCGACTATTCTATAGTTTCAGAATTCAGATTTGACGGAACCGATTATATTGAAGAAAAATTCGTTGCAGCAACAAACTCTATGACATTTGGGAAAATAATGCCTGCCGAATTTAAATTTTTTACTGTCATTAAGTAATGTACTGATTGACAGCTAAGGAGTATAAGTCTTTGATTGGATGACTACAATTAAATAATAATGGGATTGTGAGGGTTACCAAAATGGCACCCTCTTTTTATTGTAGAAAATTAAAAATAAAAAAGCGGAACTACAAATCTAACGTAATTCCGCTTTAATTTTCTAAATAATTCATAAATAAGCAAAAGTCTGATTGAAACCTGGCTTTTACTGACTATATGTTAACTAATTTGCCTTAGGATGCCAATTAAAGTTTACAGATGCACTTTTACCAAGTGCAGTATCAAAACCAACCGAAATATTTTTGTTAATATTATAATCCAGCCCTAACGTCATAGTTGCTGAAGTATTATTTTTATAAATTGTCTCAGAACTAAAAGCAGTTGTAATAGGCACGTAATTCATATGTATAACCTCGTTGGAGTATGGAGGATAATGCGGTTTTAAA
>JAEEXX010000055.1 GCA_016287985.1 Candidatus Gastranaerophilales bacterium | reverse complement strand
GGCTTAGCTTCAGAGCTTCGTGTAAACACTTACCCTTCCGCGTAACCTTCCGACACCGGGCAGGCGTCAGCCCCTATACTTCGTCTTGTTCGACTTTGCAGAGACCTGTGTTTTTGGTAAACAGTCGCATGGGCCTATTCACTGCGACCCTATCTCGCTCCGGACGCGTGGTCCTTCACGATACCAGGGTACCTCTTCTCCCGAAGTTACGAGGTGATTTTGCCGAGTTCCTTAGCGAGAGTTGTCTCGCGCACCTTAGTATTCTCTACCAACCTACCTGTGGCGGTTTACGGTACGGTTACCACATATTCTCACTTGCGAAGTTTTTCTTGGCAGTGTGAAATCAACTCCTTCATTTCCGTAGAAACTCCCGTTACCCCTCACTTTTTAACGATTCGGCGGATTTTCCTACCAAACCTGGCTATGAGTAACAACAGACTATTCCAACAGTCTGCGAGCCTATCCTCCTGCGTCCCTCCGCAGCTCGTAACGAATATGCAATAGTTCGGGAATATCAACCCGATGTCCATCGCCTACGCCTTTCGGCCTGAGCTTAGGGTCCGACTAACCCCACGCGGACGAGCCTGCCGTGGGAAACCTTAGGTTTTCGGTGCATTGGATTCTCACCAATGTTTTCGCTACTTATGCCGACATTCTCACTAATGCCTCATCCATCAGTCCTTTCGATCTGACTTCATCTTACTACATTACGCTCCCCTACCCATATATAGTAAACTATATATGACGCAGTTTCGGTTATATGCTTTAGTCCCGGTGTATTTTCGGCGCGGAGTCGCTTGACCAGTGAGCTATTACGCACTCTTTCAAGGAATGGCTGCTTCTAAGCCAACCTCCTGGTTGTCAATGCAACTCTACCTCCTTAATCACTTAGCATATATTTGGGACCTTAACTGGCGTTCTGGGCTGTTTCCCTCTTGACCACGGATCTTATCACTCGCAGTCTCACTGCAAAACAATTACGTTACCGGTATTCGGAGTTTGACAAGAATTGGTATCCGGTTTCCGGACCCTCATCAAACCAGTGCTCTACCTCCGGTAAGATATATTTCACGCTGTGCCTAAACGCATTTCGGGGAGAACCAGCTAGCTCTTGGCTCGATTGGCATTTCACCCCTAACCACAACTCATCCGCTGATTTTTCAACATCAGTCGGTTCGAACCTCCACGTAGTATCACCTACGCTTCATCCTGGTCATGGTTAGATCGCCAAGGTTCGGGTCTATCTCCAGTTACTATATTCGCCCTTTTCAGACTCGGTTTCCCTTCGCCTCCGTGTATCAACCACTTAAGCTCGCAACTAAAGATAACTCGCCGGCTCATTCTTCAACAGGAACGATATCACACTATTAATAGTGCTCTACCTGATTGTAAGCTAACGGTTTCAGGTTCTATTTCACTCAGCTTCTCACTGTTCTTTTCGCCTTTCCATCACTGTACTCGTTCGCTATCGGTTACCGATCAGTATTTAGCCTTACCGGATGGTCCCGGCGGATTCAGACAGGGTTTCTCGTGCCCCGCCTTACTCGGGATACTATCAGAAGATTGTTAAATTTTAATTACAGGGCTATCACCTTCTATGGCTCAACTTCCCAGTTGTATTCATCTACTTAACAATTTTGTAACTCCTTGTATACTCTGCAAAGTATACTGATAGTCCCACTACCCTCTAAGCACAACTATTGCAGTATATCTCGTACTTAAAGTTTAGGCTCCTCCAATTTCGCTCGCCGCTACTTTCGGAATCATTCATTTATTTTCTTCTCGTCCTGTTACTAAGATGTTTCAGTTCACAGGCTTTCCTCCTATCAAACTATTGATTCATTTGATGGTTCTGAAGTTTGAACTTCAGAGGGTTTCCCCATTCGGATTTCTGCGCTTCAATTGGTGTCTTGTCCACTCCACGCAGCTTATCGCAGACATGCACGTCCTTCTTCGGCTGACAGTACCTAGGCATTCTCCATTAGCTCTTTGTAGCTTTACCTATTAAAAAGAATTTCTCCTTTTTAGTATCTTACATCGATGATTTTTTATTACGTATTACTTTATCCAGAATTTTGATAACTTATCATTATCTCTTTCTTTCGCTATACGCTTTCTATTCTATGCAGTTGTCAATGTACTATTTCATCAAATATTATTCTATTCGTTTAATATTCAATGTCAAGGCTCTGAACCCTGAGAAAAGAACAGAATTAAAGACATGACCTGTTTATCTTAGTCTCCATACAAAAGGAAAATGATTTGAACTTCTTCGTTTGAAACCTTCTGTACTTCTTCGACTTCGACCTGGAGTATTTCGGTTATTTCTCTGTCAGAAATTATTCGGGTGGTCGTAATCCTTCATTCCGCTTCATAAAGTTTTTCAACTTTATTCCGCTTCATCGGATTTCTCCACCTTACGTGTTTCGCAGCTTCGCTGCTTCACACTACCGAAAATTTCTCCCTAGAAAGGAGGTGATCCAGCCACACCTTCCGGTACGGCTACCTTGTTACGACTTCACCCCAGTCATCAACCCTGCCTTAGGACGCTGCCTCCCAAAGGGTTGGCTCACGTACTTCGGGCGTGATCGACTTCCATGGTGTGACGGGCGGTGTGTACAAGACCCGGGAACGTATTCAACGCAGCGTGCTGATCTGCGTTTACTAGCGATTCCGACTTCATGCAGTCGAGTTGCAGACTGCAATCCGAACTGAGACCGGCTTTTAGAGATTTGCTTAACATCGCTGTCTCGCTGCTCGTTGTACCGGCCATTGTAACACGTGTGTAGCCCAGAGCATAAGGGGCATGATGATTTGACGTCGTCCACACCTTCCTCCGGTTTGTCACCGGCAGTCTCGCCAGAGAGATTACTATCAGTATACCAATAGCACCAACTGACAACGTGGGTTGCGCTCGTTGCGGGACTTAACCCAACATCTCACGACACGAGCTGACGACAACCGTGCACCACCTGTCTTGACGCTCTCCGAAGAGCACTACTCGCTTTCACAAGTATTCGTCAGATGTCAAGCCCTGGTAAGGTTCTTCGCGTTGCTTCGAATTAAACCACATGTTCCACCGCTTGTGCGGGTCCCCGTCAATTCCTTTGAGTTTCACACTTGCGTGCGTACTCCCCAGGCGGGATACTTATCGCGTTGGCTTCGGCACTGCAGGGGTCGATACCCGCAACACCTAGTATCCATCGTTTACAGCCGGGACTACTGGGGTATCTAATCCCATTTGCTACCCCGGCTTTCGTTCCTCAGTGTCAATTACGGTCCAGTAAAGCGCTTTCGCCTCCGATGTTCCTCCTGATATCTACGCATTTCACCGCTACACCAGGAATTCCCTTTACCTCTGCCGCATTCAAGTCTGCCAGTATCAAGTGCCGAACAGAAGTTGAGCCTCTGCATTTAACACCTAACTTAACAAACCACCTACGAACTCTTTACGCCCAATGATTCCGGACAACGCTTGCATCCCCCGTATTACCGCGGCTGCTGGCACGGAGTTAGCCGATGCTTCCTCTGTGGGTACCGTCAAGTTTCGTCCCCACTGACAGACCTTTACACCCCGAAGGGCTTCATCGGTCACGCGGCGTTGCTGCGTCAGGGTTTCCCCCATTGCGCAAAATTCCCTACTGCTGCCTCCCGTAGGAGTATGGGCCGTGTCTCAGTCCCATTGTGGCTGATCATCCTCTCAAACCAGCTACTGATCGTCGCCTTGGTGGTCCATTACACCCCCAACTAGCTAATCAGATGCAGACTCATCCCAGAGCACCGGAGTTTTCAAGAATAGCATCTCAGCTACGCTCATATGGGGTATTAGCAGGAGTTTCCCTCTGTTGTCCCCCTCTCTAGGGTAGATTCTCTACATATTACTCACCCGTCCGCCACTTATGTATCTCCGAAGAGACCTTATCGTTCGACTTGCATGTATGAAGCACGCCGCCAGCGTTCGTCCTGAGCCAGGATCAAACTCTCCATTGTCAGAAAAGTTATGTCCATTAGTATAAATTCGGCTAGAATCTATACCGCTCGAACTTCATTTTGTTGTCCGTTCATTTGTTTTCGAAATCAACAAGTTGTTTTTTTCTACGTGCTCGCATTAAACGGCTTTCCGATTCCGCTCCCTCGCTTACGCAACTGCGTTGCTCCGCTTTCGGGCGCTTATCTCCAGCCTCTGCTCGCACTTGTTTTACTATTCTATTGTCAAGGTACTATCCGTATCCCCGAAAACCTGAATTATTCATCCAAGTCTTTTCTGTTCGGTTACTTCTTCTTCGCTATTTATTATTTCAATTTCGGGTTTTATTCGTCTGCACTCTTGTGATTACTTCCCTTCATCACTCAGCCTTTCGACTACTGCAAACCGGTGGTTTCCTCACCGAACTTTTCTATCTTATCGCTTCAATAACTATTGTCAACTTTATTTTTTACATTTCGTTACATCTTATTGACAACTTCTTTATTCTTAATAAAAACGCTTTTCATCTCCCGCTACGGGGCTCACGCTAATATTATATTTCGGCTCATCGGTATCTTCAGGTTTTGCCTTAGATACTTAAGTGTAAATCATTTTCTTTACGCTTATTAGGCGCATTTATTATTATATCACTATACATTTAAAAAATCAAGTGATGTAAAAAATATTTTTGAAACAACAATAAATGAGATTTTTACATGCTAAGCAATTATTTATTAACAAAAATCAGTCAAATCACTTTTTAACGTTTCTATTTAGTACCATCCTTGGATTTGTACATTGATTATAAGTTATTACAAACCCATATTTTTTATAAAATTCTACTGCTTTTCGTACCGCATTTAAAACAATTTTATTCTTGCCGTATATTTTTTCTGACATGGTAAGCATTGCCCAACCTATACCTTTTTTAGTCCTTTGTTTTTGGGAAAATGCCTTATCAGGTGCTGTTTGTATAAAATTTATTTTACTAAAATCCTTATATTTTGTTATCTCAATGACTCCTAATACCTTTTCCGGCAAAATTTTTCTATAATTTTTTTCTTGTTCTGTCAAAAAATATACATCTCGTTTTTCATTATCAACAATTATATCTGAATGATTAAGCATAGAAACTACATAATTTGGTTTTACATTACCCCAGAGCTGACCTAAATCTACAAGAGTATTGTAATCAAGCTTGGAATAAGGATTCCTTTTTACGAATGAAACTTGCCTATCAATGTATTCTCCTTTTTCATTTAGGATCATAATTTTAGTATTATCAATTAATACAGCTTTAAAACTTATTGCATTCATAATATACACAAAACTCAAAAATAAAAAATTTGCTATTTATTGTAAAATTGTTTTATGACATTGAATTACAAAAAGGCTATTGATAAACTTCATTCAAAAGGCATGTTTTTTGTCGAATTGGGATTAGATAGAATTTCTGCAGTTTTGGAACATTTCGGGAATCCTCAAAACAAATTAAAATACATACATGTAGCTGGAACAAACGGCAAAGGTTCAGTTTGCGCGATTTTAGATTCAATCTTACGTGAAGCCGGATACAAAACCGGACTTTACACGAGCCCGCATATTTACGAATATACAGAAAGAATAAAGATTTCAGGTGTTGAAATTTCCAAAAACGATTTTGTAAAATATTTTGATAAAGTTTTAAAAAAAACACAAGCTATAAATACACACTTAACCGAATTTGAAATTATTACTGTTATTATGTTTTTATATTTTGCGGATAACAATGTCGATGTTGTTATTTTAGAAACCGGTATGGGTGGAAGGTTTGATGCAACAAATATTATTAAAACGAACTTATGCTCAATAATAACTCATATTGATTTAGATCACACTGATAAACTTGGTGATACCAAAGAAAAAATTGCATTTGAAAAAGCTGGTATCATAAAACCAAATTGCCCTGTTATAACATCTGAAGGATTCGAAGCAATAAAAGATAAAGCAGATGAAATTGGCTCAATGCTTATCTTAGTGCCATCTTTTGCAGAAAAAATTTATATCGAAGTACTTTCCTTAAAGGGATTACATCAAATCGCAAATCTATCGCTTGCTTTACGTGCAATAAATTACCTATTCCCTGAAATTAAAAAGGATATTATTTTAAAAAGCTTGCCAAAAGTTAAAAATCCGTTTCGATTTGAATATTTTAAAGACAAAAACATGATTGTAGATGCTTCTCATAATCCTAATGGAATACAGGCATTGCGTGATAATTTGGATTATTATTTTCCTAAAGAGAAACGCCGTTACATATTTGGGTGTCTTAAAACAAAAGACTATAAGAAAATGATGCAAATTTTGTTTAGAGAAGGTGATGAAGTTTATTTAAATGAATTTAATTATCCGAATGCTTGCTCATTTGAAGAACTAAAAAAGGCATGCCCAGTTTCTGCTAAAAAATACAAAAATAGTTTGGTACTTGCATCCAATAAACTAAATGTTATATGCGGTTCTTTTTATATGTTAAATAAAATCGAATTATTAAAAGATAAGCTATAGAGTTTATAATTTAAATAATTATTTTCTACTATTATTAAGCCAATACAAAGGTTTGTTAAAACCTGCCCTCTTGTGTTACAATAGAGTAAGCGAGGTAATTTATTATGGCTATAAGAAAAGTAGTACGGTATGGGGAAAAATCTTTACGTGAGCCTTCAAAAGAGGTGCATAAAGTTTCTCAAAAAATAAAAAATCTTGTTCAGGATTTATTAGACACAATGTATAAAGAAAACGGAGTCGGACTTGCTGCTCCGCAAATCGGAGAAAATGTAAGGGTATTTGTTATAGATGTTTCAACAGATAAAGAACCTTTGAATCCGAGAGTTTTTATAAATCCCAAAATTATTAAAAAATCAGGCGCATGTATCAGCCACGAAGGTTGTTTGAGCTTTCCTGAAGCATATACAGATGTTAAAAGATATGCAAATGTAATGATTAAAGCACTTGATACAAACGGACGTTCTTTTGTGCTTGAAGCAAAAGACGGCAGTCTGTTAGCAAGAGCTATTCAGCATGAATTTGACCACCTCGACGGAATACTGTTTATAGACCACTCAATTAATCGTTTTGAAGCTGATGAAGTATTAAAGAAAAATAATTTACCCCCGGTTCAGGTAGAAAAATTACTTGATGAGCCCGAATTAACAGAAGAAGTTAATAAGTTGAAGGAAGAAAAACTGAGAAAAGATGCAGAAAATTAGTTTAGTATTTTTCGGGACACCCGATATAGGCTTAAAATCATTAGAATATTTATATAATTCTGACAAATTTGAAGTACTTGGAGTCGTGACCCAACCTGACAAACCGTCAGGCAGAGGTCAAAAACTCATGCCATCACCTGTTAAAGCTTTTGCATTAGAACATAATTTACCCATTTTTCAGCCAAAATCAATAAGAAAAGAGCCTGAAATAATTGAAACTTTAAGGAAACTAAAACCGGATTTCTTTGTAACTTTTGCTTTTGGACAAATTTTATCACAAGAAGTTCTGGATATACCAAAATATGAAACAATAAATCTTCATGTGTCTCTACTTCCGAAATATAGAGGAGCCAATCCCATTCAGCGTGCGATTATAAATGGTGATAAAGAAACCGGAATTTGTACAATGATAACTGAACTCGGGCTTGACTGCGGTGCTATATGTATGAGGGAACCTATTGAAATAACTCCGAATATGAACTGCGTCGAGCTTTTTGAAATATGCGCTTCACATTCACCCAAGCTCTTAGAACAAACTTTGCTCGGTATAGTGGATGGAACTTTGAAACCAGAAAAACAATGCGAAGAAGGGGTTTGTTTTGCAGAGAAATTATCAAAAGCAGAGTGTAAAATTGATTGGACAAAATCCGCACAAGAATTGCATAATCTGGTACGCGGAGTTTATAAATGCCCAGGAGCGTTTTTCGAATATGATAGTAAAATTATTAAGGTTATGGAAACAGAGCCTTTAAATGATACATCTGATTTTCCCCCGGGAGAATTCGTTAATATTACCAAATTAGGAATTGACATCCAGACCGGAAACGGAATATTAAGACTAAAAAAAATCAAGCCGGAGGGCAAAGGAGAAATGAATGCCTTTGACTGGGCAAATGGAGCTATTAAAAGAAATAAATAATTATTGACAAAAATCGCTTTATCACGATAGAATAAGGCTATGGCTATAGTATATTTATCATTAGGTTCAAATTTGGGTGATAGGGTCGGATATATTCAACAGGCAACAAGTTTGCTTAGTGCTAATCCTGATATCAGCATTGTTGCAACATCATCATTCTATGAAACTGAACCCTGGCATATGAATTCTAATAATTGGTTTGTAAATGCAGTTATGCAAATTATGACTACGCTTACACCGGATGAACTTTTGCTTGAATGCAAACGTATTGAAACCTGTTTAGGTCGTGAGCATATTACAGGGCAAGAAAGATTTCAAGACAGAAATATTGATATAGACATCCTTTTTTATGATAAACGGATGATTAAAACCGACCAACTTACAATTCCTCACCCGTTCTTTCATAAGCGTGCATTTACTCTTGTTCCTATGTTAGAAATTGCGGATGATTTTGTTCACCCTGTTTTTAACAAAACGGTTGAAGAATTATATGATGACTTAGAAAACCCTGAAACGGTCTATCTGTATGGGACAAGAATCGAAGATTAAAGTTGCGGTTGTCGGAGCCGGAGCTTCCGGATGTATTTGCGCGTATCATTTATTAAAAGCAAGAATTAACGTTACATTATTTGATAAAAATTTACCCCTGAGAACGCTTTTACCAACGGGCGGAGGAAGATGTAATTTAGCACATGCCGAGTATGATTTTAAAGAACTTGCAAAAAACTACCCGAGAGGAGAAAAATTCTTATATTCCGTTTTTTCACAATTTTCTACATCAGATACAATAGAATTATTTAATGAAATGGGAATTAAAACTTATACCCAAGATGATGGAAGAATTTTTCCTAAATCAAATAGTTCAAAAGATGTTCAGAAAGTAATTTTACAAGAATTGCGTACAAAAAATGTAAAATTTATTCAGAAAGAGATTAAAGATATAAACGAACTTTTTGAAAAATACTCCGCTGTTGTTGTTGCAACCGGCGGACATTCCGGATATGAACTTTTAAAACAATTCAATATTAAGATAATTGAACCCAGACCATCACTTGTAGGTTTAAATACAAAAGAGGATTTTATGGCCCTTTCCGGAATTGTTATTAAAAGTGCAATGATAGATGGAATTCAAGAAGATATTCTATTTACTCATTTTGGCGTATCCGGACCTTTAATCTACAAGATTTCTTCTCTAAATGCATTCAATGAAATTCCTTACATTGTAACAGTTGATTTATGTCCAAATTTACTAAATTTACAGGAAATATTAAATTCTAACCCGCATAAAGAGTTAAAAAATATATTAGCGGATTTTTTGCCTAATAAAATTGCTAAATTTATTTTGAAAGATATTGATGAAACATTAAAAGGTTATCAAGTAAATGGCACAACAAGAGATTTAATTCTCCAAAGAATCCACGAATTCAAAATAACAGTAAACGGGACAAATAAAGGAGAAGAAACAGTCACTGCCGGTGGTGTCGATTTGGATGAAATAAATCCAAAATCTATGGAATTAAAAAAAGTACCTAATATGTATTGCATAGGTGAAATCCTCAATATTGACGGTTTTTGTGGAGGATTTAATTTGCAAAATGCCTGGTCTACCGCTTATGTTTGTGCAAAAAGCATTATCGCACAAGCAAAATAAACCACGGCGAATTTTCTGTTTTCTCACTTATTTTAGAAAATTGAATCATACCTGGTTTTGTAACATTTATGGCATTATTTATATTATAATGTTCAAATTTGGCGTTATTCGTTGTGAATTCGTAATCTCCAAATCTTTCCTTAGTATCATTAATTAGCATAATTTTTTCTTCACTGCGTTTTTTCTTGATTTTAAAAACATTTGTACTTTCGGAAAATTCAGAAACTGCAATTATGTGAAAATCTTTAAATAAAACTGAAACTTCATTAAAATCGAGTTCTTTAAATGAAACTTTTCCATTTAATGGTATCAGTTCATAAAATCTCATAATCGCATCATCGTATCCGTATAATCTTCCGTTATTTAAGAATAAATATTTGCATTTGGTATCAATAATAAGAGAATCGTCCATTTTTTTTAACAAATTTCCATTTCGCACAAAATTCCCCATATCTCTACGGTTGACTTTTTGCGACCAAATATCGGCCTCTGTAACAGTAATCATGCTGTTTTCTTTAATGTTTTTGTATGGCAAATTTTTTACATCTGCGGAATAAACGGATGAACATACTAAAAAAACAAAGAATGTAAACAAAAACTTTTTCATAGCAAAATTATACTATAAAATTCAGCTATTTGTATGAACATTATCAAAATAAAAAAGCATACAATAATATCGTATGAGTTTAGTAGAAAATTTAGTAAATCAAATATCGACAAACGGGCTTGGCGGAGTCACGAAACCGCAAGGCTTTGATTTGAATGACCCGACTTTTGATAATTTACTCCAAAAAGCGATGGGAAATAATGCAGAGCTTAACGATAAGTTACAAATTCTCGGCAATCTCGGTCAACCTGCAGGAATAATTATAGAACCGTTTGACGGCACTTCGGCAATAAAACCTATAGGGCAGGAGAACTATGTTAATACCGAACCCATACAAATTAAAGATGTTGATTTAGGAAACAACTATTTTTCCGGTTTGCTAAAAGACTCTCCTCTGGAACATAAAAGTTTAATGAATGTCGCTAAAAAGCATGCTTCAACAGCATATAATGTTTTCGGAAAAACTTTGGTTGAGAACTTAACTGATTTCGCTAATGATGTAAAATCTTTAATGTAAGTTGAGCCCAACTATGTTTAAATAATATTTTATATGTTGATGTTTCATGTTTATTATATAATATTGAGAGGGTTATTATTAAAGAGAGATTATATAAACATTTTTTATTTTGATAAGGAAGCAAAATGGGAAA
>JAEEXX010000211.1 GCA_016287985.1 Candidatus Gastranaerophilales bacterium | reverse complement strand
ATAAAGATATAGAAATTGCTTAAATTTTATCTTCCAAGTTCTTTCTTTAAATATTTTACAATTTCTTGACCAACTCCATTTTTAGGATAGTAGAACTCTTTTTGGATAATTTGTTCTCTTAAATTTTTCAGCGGATCTCGTTTTTCAATCAAGAGTTTATGGAGTAGATCTTCTGTTTCTTCTTTTTTTGCCGGAATATAAAACCCGTTTATAAGTTTTAATCCAAATTCATTAAAACCGGCTCTGTTTGCACTTTTAAAGAATATAATAGGTTTTCCGGAATAAAAGTATTCAGCCAAGAAAGAAGAGCTGTCGGTTATAAGTACATCAGAGGTTTTAAAAATATCAAAATAATTTCCATCCGTATACACAGAAGCATTATCCAGAGAGTTCCATTCATCAATATAAGCATCATATTCTTCTGCAGTCATAAATTTTTCAGAAATACATTTATATCTGAGAGATGGGTGGGGTTTAACTATAAAATTGTATTCAAGATGATTTTTCGCCAAATTTAAAAAATAAAGGTACTGTTCTTTAAAATTGGACATTTCAAAACCGTACTTTTCAATTGAATGATGAGGGGCCCAGATAATTCTGTGAGTAACTTCTTTTCCTTCATCTTTCCAAAGCCGTTCATATTTTTTTTCAATCGGGGTTTTGTAAAAATCCAATTTTGGATACCCTTTTGTTAGTAAAATATCTTTATGTTTAAGTTGTGCGGCTTTTTGGTAAAATTTGTTATGGTAATCACTTTCAGCAAACATTTTCCACATATTTCCGCTTAATTTTCTTATATCTTCCGAACCCCAGGATTGTGTATCGATAGATGTAAAACCATATGATATGATGCACGTTAATGCGTATTTGCTGACAAATTCAGGCCGCTCAAAATGCTTTATATACCAAGGCTGCTGATAAAAAACAATATCAGGTTTGAAATCTTCAATATGTTTATATTGATTCTTTTTGTAATCAAAACCGTCCAGAGAATCAATTCCTAATGACTTAAAAAAGCTGATATTTTTTCCCTGCAGGAATTCTTGCCTTCGGTACGTAATTATGGGATAATTTATAATTGGCAATATTTCAAAATTATCATCATTCTTCATAGCATCGTAAATTGATTGGTATCCCCATTTTGGATTTTCTTCACATATAAATGCAACTCGTATCTTTTTATTTTTATTATTCCTCAACTTTTGGATAACATTAAGATAATTATTTTTTGTGTTATATTCTGTTGCTGACAAAAAAATAAAGAATTTTATGCTATTTACAATATTCTTTGTTTTATGAAAATAATTAATTGCAGAATGTAGTTTATTTTTTATGATTTCTACTTTATCAAACAGTAGTTTCTGTAGGAATGGTTCTATTTTGGTTCCTTTATTTACAAAATTATTCTTGATAAGGAAGTTCTTTATTTCAGTGGGATTAACCGTTGTAACCAAAATGACTTCAGCATCAGTCATTTTTATACAGGAAGGTTTTATGGTTTTGAATCCTAAATATTCCTCTTTAGGATTTTTTTCATAACGCAAATCACTTATTGCACAAACATCAAGGTATTGGCGGAGGTCATAATTACTGCAAATTGCATTAAAAAGGACACCATTCCCATATATTAAGATTCTCTTTCCTTTGTACTTTTTTGATAAAGCTGATAACTTATTGTCAAATCTTACTTGCTTAAGGTAATTAGTATATCCAATCAATTCTTCTTCATACAATAATTTTTGAAATGTTTCCATTGTTAAAATTTACCTTAAATATTCGCTGAGTATTTTTTCTTTGTCTTTTGTCACATTAATAATTTGTCCCGTAAAATCTGATAGTATTGTCAGTAGAGATGCAACCGCTACACTTTTTGGATCCAAAAGGGTATTTTGAGGCTCCGCACCAAAGTTTTGAAAACGCATTGGAGTTGCCGTCCTTTCGGGATTAATAATATTAATCCTAATTTTATCGTGTTCATGTTCTTCAGAAATTGCTTGGGTTAGGTTAACTAAAGCTGCTTTTATTGATGAATATATT
>JAEEXX010000054.1 GCA_016287985.1 Candidatus Gastranaerophilales bacterium | reverse complement strand
TTGCCATTTCTATTAAAGTAAATAAGTGAATGGGTAAATAAGTAAATAAGTAATTATAAAGTATTCTTATTAACTTATTAACTTTACTCTTACTAACTTATCTCCTTTCTTTAAAGTGATTTTACATATGCATCAAGTTGTTCTTTTAATGCTTTAATATCGTCATCAGAAAGTTTTGCACCTTCATTCAAAGCTTTGTTTAATTCAGGCATTTTAGCCTCAAAATGCTCAAACCAACCTGCTTTAAACTCAGGAATTTTCTTATTATCAATTTCATCCAAATATCCTTCATTGGCTGCAAACAATACTGTAACTTGTTGTGCAACAGTTAATGGTTTATACTGTGGCTGTTTAAGAACCTCAGTAAGCTTTTGACCTCTTAACAACTGTTTCTTAGTTGCAGCATCGAGATCAGATGCAAATTGCGCAAATGCTTCCAATTCCCTGAATTGAGCAAGGTCAAGTCTTAGCTTACCTGCAACCTGCTTGATACCTTTCGTTTGGGCGGCACCACCAACACGTGAAACAGAAATACCTGCATTAATTGCCGGTCTTACACCCGAATTAAACAAGGATGTTTCCAAGAAAATTTGACCGTCAGTAATTGAAATTACGTTAGTCGGAATATATGCAGAAACGTCACCGGCTTGTGTTTCAATAATCGGAAGTGCAGTAATACTCCCTCCGCCCAACTCATCATTAAGTTTAACAGCCCTTTCAAGCAAACGTGAGTGTAAATAAAATACATCGCCAGGATATGCTTCACGTCCCGGAGGTCTTTTAAGAAGCAAACTCATAGCACGATATGCCTGAGCATGTTTTGTTAAATCGTCATACACAATCAAAACATGTTTTCCTTGTTCCATAAATTCTTCAGCGATAGCGACACCTGCGAAAGGTGCTATATATTGCAAAGGAGCAGGCTCATTAGCTGTAGCGGAAACTATTATTGAATAATCCATTGCGCCATGTTTTTCAAGAGTTTTTGCCAACTGAGCGACAGTGGAAGCCTTTTGACCAACTGCAACATAGATACAAATTACATCTCCGCCTTTTTGATTAAGAATTGTATCAATTGCAATAGCAGTTTTACCAGTTTGTCTGTCCCCGATAATTAATTCTCTCTGTCCTCTTCCTATTGGCGTTAAAGCATCTATTGCAGTAAGTCCTGTTTGTAACGGTTGATGTACAGATTTTCTGGAAACAATACCGGGTGCTACTCTTTCTATTGGACGTGTTTTATCAGTTATAATTTCACCTTTTCCGTCTATCGGACGCCCCGTAGGATTAATAATTCTACCTATAAGTGAGTCCCCAACCGGAACTGATGCTATCCGCCCCGTTGTCTTCACCCCCATACCTTCTTTAATATGAGTATATTCACCTAAAATTACAACACCGACATTACCTTCTTCAAGGTTTAGTGTTATACCAAGGGTTCCTTTACCGTCTTCAAATTCAACCAATTCGTTAGACATAACATTTCTTAAGCCGTAGATTCTTGCAATACCGTCACCTACTTCAAGCACCGATCCGACGTTGGAAATCTCAGCTTTTGCTTCATAATTTCTGATATTCTCTTTCAATATCGAACTGATTTCATCAGGATTAATTACTGCCATTTTTGCCCTTTCTTTATATTAAAATTAGTATTTCTTTTCTCTTTAACCTTTAGAATTTATCAATCTATCCCTTTATCATTATTTTACTGATATCTTCCAATTTATGTCTTATACTGTTATCAATAACGACTTCATCTATATTGAAAACGAGTCCCGCAATGATATCTTCATCAATACCCCAGTTAACATCTACATTTGAATTTAATTTTGAGGCTATCTGATCCTTAATTTTTTCTTTTTTCTCGTCCTGTAATTCAATTGCCGATGTTATATTGACATGTTTTAGATTATTGATTTTATCAAGTTCTTTCCCAAATTCCACTACAATATCACTGACAATATTCAGACGTTTCCTAAGATTCAGTGCAAATATAAAATTATAAACTAAAGTTGAAATCTTATCCTGAAACAGCTTGCACACTATAATCTGCTTTTCTTCCGTAGATATTGAAGGATTTGATATAACCGTACTTAATTCTTCCGATGAATTAAGTGTATCTGATACAAATTGCAAATCTTTTATTACGTCTTCTTTTAAAAGATTAGAATCTTCACACACCAAATCCATCAAAGCCTTTGCCCATCTCTTTGAAACTATTTCACTATTTTTATCTTTTATGGATTCTGCCATTTAGATTTCCGCTCCTTCTAGCGCATTTACACTTTCATCAATTAAATGTTCATGCAAATCCGGATTATGTTTAAGTTCTTCAATAATATGTGCTTTTGCAACCTCGACAGACGCAAGTGAAGCTCTGCGTATTATATCATTTTTCAAAATATTGCTGTTATACTCAATTACTTTTTGCGTATTTTCTTTTAAAACAACCAGAGATTTGTCTGTATCTTCAGCAATCTTTTCGCCGACAAGTTTCGCATTATCTTCGGATTGTTTAAGTATTAAATCGACTTCTTCAGAAAGGTGATTCATACTTTCTTCAATACTGCTCAATTTCTTTTCAGATTCAACTTTCGTTTCTTCGGATTCTTTTATTGAATTGTCCACATCAAGAACGGCATTTTCCAATTTCGATTTAACATTTAATTTGCAAACCAAAAAAACAATAATACTTGCAAAAATTATAAAGTTAAACAAGTTTGTGCGGGCGATATAATCAATAAACGAGTTAAATATTTCCATTCTTATTTACCCCCACCCCATAAAACAGAATCTACAATATTGCTGTCAAAGCCCTGAACTTCGCTTCTGTATCCGATAACCTTTTCAACAATATCGGATGCCAAATTCGCCATTGACCCTTTTAATCCGTCTTTCACCTCATCGGAGAGATGTGCCAATTCTTCATTTGAGCGTTCTAATTCCGCTCTTTCAGCATCCTGCGCTGATTCAATTTTTACCTGACGCTCTTGTTTAAACTCATCAACAGTACTCAAATACTTTATGCGTGCATCATTTTTAGCCGTGTTCAGTTCCGCTTCTCTTTCTTCTGACAGAACTTCACATTTTTCATCATTTTCGTGCGCATCTTTATAATTTGAATCAATAAAATTCTTGCGCTTTTCCATAATACCTAAAATTGGAGTATACAAAATCTTGTTCATAACTAATACGAACAAAATGAATGTTATTATTGTTGCTAAAAATGTTCCGTTAAAGTCCATGTTCTATACCTTAGATTACTGCACATCAGCATTCTATTTTAAAACTGCCATTTACTAACCCATAATGCCTGAAAGCTTTAATGCAATAACTAATGCATAAATAGCACAAGCTTCAGCAAGAGCTGCACCGATTAAAAAGTTTACAAAAGCTTTACCTGCAATTTCGGGTTGTCTGGACATAGCATCCATAAGACCTTTAACAGCTACACCGATACCAATACCAGGACCAACCGCACCAAAGCCGATTGCAATACCTGCACCTAATTGTGCTAAATCAGAAATTGTTTTTACATCTTCCATAATTTTCTCCTTTTTTATTTATAACTAATGTTCCTCACTAACTGCTGTTGCGATATAAACAGTTGTTAACATTGAAAACACAAATGCCTGGACAACTGCTACAAAAACCTCAAAAAACATCATTGGTAACGGTAATACCCAAGCAAAAATACCAAGCAATGCCGTTATAAGAATCTCTCCAGCTAAAATATTACCAAATAGTCGTAGTGCAAGCGTTAACGGCCGTGTAATCATATCTAATAATTCGACCAGCAGAGATATTATGCCAACGAAAGAAAATTCATGCAATAAAAACTTATGCCCCTTCTTCATAAAGCCAGCACATACATAATATACCAAAACAATAATCGCCAAAGCCGCAGTTAAATTGATATCATTGGTGGGGGAAGCTATTTCACCAGCCTTAAGTTCCACCATTTTCAAAGGTAATTGACCCATAAGATTTGCTGTCACAATGAATAAAAAGAGCGACATAATGAGCGGAAAATGTTTTTTGCCGTCACTGCCTATTAAATTATCTGTTAAATCTTTGAAATATCCCAATATTTTTTCAAACACCAGCTGTAACTTGTTTGGGAAAATTGAAAGGTTTCTTGTCGCAAGGAATGACACAACAATAAGAAACAGCATAGCTGCCCACATTGTAAACAACGTATCCATATTAAACGCCATAGGATGCCCGGCAATAACCGTATTTACTATCCAATGTCCTTCGCTCACTGAATAACCTCTTCTCTCTTCAACGGGTAAATTTTATCACGAAAATAAGAGTTTTACAAGTACACCATTAAGTGGATAAATCTTGTAAAACTCTTATTTTAAATTCAATTATTATGCAAATAATGCTGCAATTTCAGATATTAATTTGCTAAATTCTTCATTATTTTCAATATATGCAGTTAATTCTGTGCTAGGTATTTTAAGCGTTTGTTTAACACACAATACGTTAACATCTTCAATTTCATTTAATAACGCTATTAAAGCAATCCTTTCATTTATTTGTTTCCTGCTGGGCTTGGAGATTCCTTCATTCTTTAACGTCGCAACAGCAATTCTTGATAATGTATCATTTTTAACAACGGTATAATTGTCACATTCGATATTTTCAGCAGACAAAGATTCTTTTATTTTACTTATAGCCAAATTGAAAGCGGCTCGCTTTTCAGCTTTTGAAAGAGAATCTGTCATTGTTGCAGTTTTAGCCGGCTGATTAACTTCAGTTTTGGACGATTGTACCTCCGGCTTAGTTTTCTGCACCGCTACTTGAGGTTCAGATTTGGATTCTGATTTTGTTTCAGCAACTTGCGTCTTAGGTTTAACTTGCACAGCTGGTGCTTTATCCTCCAATTTTGCAGGCTCTTGACTTTCAGTTTTATCAGTCACAACAGTATTTTTATAAAGAGCATCCGTAACCTCATCCTGTTTTACAGCAGTATCTGCAACCATTTCAACAGCAGCTTTTTTTTCAACATTTACATCTTTAGCTGTATCATTTACTGAAGCGAATTGAGGAATAGGACTTCGTTCTATTTGGGTATCATCTGCTATAAAGAATTTATAAGCCCAGCGTAGCCCCATGGCGAATACAGCAGCTACAGCGATTCTACCGCCCCATTTTGCCGCCTTAACACCTCCGGATTCGCCAAATATAAATCTTTCAAGATTTTTAGCTTCATTTATAGTAGTTGCTTCAAATCCGTTCATTTTTCCGGAAATTTCCCTTGCCAGACCAATGTTAAAGTTTTCAGCAGCTCTTTTTGCCTCTTTCATCTGCGATAGTACGTCTTTTGCAGCATCTTTGTATTCACTTTTCAGAAAATATTTAAAACTTCCTTCGTTTATTTTAGCTTTGTACTCAGCAAAGTCTTTAAATATATTTTTAAATCCTTTATTATTTTTTTCCTTTCTGTAAGCCAAAAATCCGGAAAGTTTTGCCCTTTTGTTCATTTCAAAATTCTCTATGGTATATTGAGCTTTTTCAGCATCGGTTAAAAGTTCATCTGCCGGCTTTTGCCAATCCATATAGTTATGTATAGTATCATTCAATTCTTGCGAAGATCCAAAATGAACTTCTGAATTAAGATTAGAACTCAAGCCTAAACGAAATTCTTTCCACTTCCTGTACTTTGCATCTGCGCCACTTTCAAATAAAGCATATTGTTCTTCCGTCCGTGTGACAGCATCCTCTAAATTTTGCGGAATCATTTTATCAGGATTGGAACACTTAAAATGATCCAAAATATTAACTACAAAATTCGACTTTACATGTTCTACCATAATAACAAATCTCCTATTTTTTTAATTATCCCCTATGTATATATTAAGTTTTTGACTAATCAAAAATTGCCTGTAAAAAAAAATTAAATTTAATTTTAAAATTCGATAGCACTTAAAAGCAAAATTATAAGGACATTTTGGATTTAAAAGCTTATTTAACAAATCTTTACAAAAAAAATCAAAATAGGCATATTAAAGGATACGGGGGAAATAGAAAATGTATAAGGCAGGAGTTGTATGACTTTTACCATTGCAAAACATTTTTTAATTTTGCTGCTTATATAAAATTCAAAAAATTAGATGAAAAATTTTTGAATAATTTCTCATCTAATCAAAAAAGTTCAACACAGCGTTTTTAAGATTCTAACTCGGCAGTATCTAACGATTGATAGCCTGATTTATGTGATTTTAGTAGGACACCCCGTTTTGAAGACTGAATAAATTCAATCATGTTCTCAATATATTCATTCATTGGAATCTCGGCTTTAATTTTTTCAATTGCTTGAGAAGTATTGTACTCTTCTGAAATTAAATATTTAAAAGCAAGATTCATGTTATTACGAATTTCTTGAGAAACACCTCTGCGTTTTAGCGCAACAACATTTAGTCCTCTCGGAACAGGCGGTCTGCCTTCACCCTTTGAGTATGGTAGAATATCTTGTCTCGAAGCCGAAAAGCCGCTAATTATTGCCATATCTCCGATTCTTATATTTTGATGAAATACGCTCATACCGCCCACAAATGCACCAAACCCGACGTGGACGTGACCGCCCAGCGTCACAAGGTTTGCGAGTATAACTTGATCAGCTAGCACACAGTTATGAGCCACATGCGAACCAACCATTAATAAGCATTTGTTACCAATTCTAGTTGTATAGTCACCGCAAGCAGCACCTCTATGAATTGTTACATTTTCTTTTATAATAGTTTCATTTCCTATAATAACTCTTGTCGGTTCACCTTTGTAACCCAAATCCTGAGGTTCTGAACCTATTGTTGAAAATGGTGAAATTGTACAATTTTCACCAATTTCTGTATATTCAATATAAGCATTTGCAATAATTCTTGTGCCATTACCTATTTTTACATTTTCTCCAATGACGACATTAGGTCCAATTATTACACCTTCACCTATTTCAGCAGACGGATGAATAACCGCAGACGGATGAATGTTTGTTTTTTCCAATATCAAGTTTGACATATTTCTCCTCCGATTCAAATACTTTACCCCTCAAGTATAGTATAAAATTTGAAAGAATTTCAGAATCCTTATATATTCTTAATAAGTTTATTTAACCAAACCGGGTTCCGCATCAGAACCTGTTATTTTTTTACGTAGTATAAATGTAATTTTAGGAAGACAAACTGCAAGCAAGAAACTGCTTAATGCAACATTTGCTAATATATTTGCGGATTTTATTCTAAGTGCTTTTTTAGCAAATTCCTCAACATTGTGACTTCTCAAAGCTTGATTTTGAAATTTATCTAGCTCTGATTTGAAAGCTGAAAGAGATTTCACATCTATATATGTTCTCGGATCTAAACCTCCGTTTTTATACAATTTGCCTCTTAAAATATACTTATCAGCAAATTTTGAAAAAGTTTCATTTGGATATTTTTCCAAAAACGCCTCAATATCATTTTTAGGAAGTTTAATCCCGCCATTCTTAACTTTTTCAATGAAGTTTTTATCTGCAAGAATTTTAGGGTCAAGGTTTACTGAGGTATTGAAAATTTTATTTGAAGCACTATCAAGCCCTTTAGCTATCCAAATCGGTGCAACAAAATTTAAAAACATCATGCTTAACATTTTAAATGCCATTTCCATTTTTTCGTACTTATTCCTCGCCGTTGCGACCCTGCCTACCGTTAAACCTCCGTCAGTCACTGCCATTTTGTTGACAGTTGACATATTTGCAAGCACAGAGGACATTCCTTTAAAACTCGGATTTTTCCCGGCGGCTGCAGCTGATGTCTTTTCTGATTTTTTTGCTCTCAACTTTTCGGTTAATTTAAAATTAGCCTTAGGCAGAACGAATCCCATTAAAGCGACAGGTATCGTTGTTGATAATATAAATTTACCCGCAAGTAGTCTTTCATATATTTTTTTGTTATTGAATACTTTTTTCAGTTCTTCAACCTCTTTTGATGCTAAATTTTTATATTTTTCAATATTTTTTTGAATCTTCCCGTCATTAAAAAGTTTCGGATTGATATAGGGATTATAACCGAGTTTCCTTATAAATTTATTACAAATCCAATCAATCAGCGGAATTCCACCCAGCCAAATTACAGAGGTTCCGTATTCATCAATCAGTCGTTCTCTGATAGCGTTGTTTGCCATTTCTTTGGAATCTTTAAGATTTTGAGAATAAGTCATTCCAACCTTTGTCGGAATTTCAATTCCGCAATCACGTACAAGCAAAGGATAAATACTCGAATTATTACCCACAGCAGATATTATATTTACAAAAGACATTTTAAAATTCTCCTTTAAGTCAACTCTTTTAAGATTTCTCTAAAATATCCCGAAAGAGCTGATTATATGGAGTTTATAAGAGAAACAGCAAAACTCCGAGCCCCTTCGGGTTCAGATGAAAATGATGATGCTGTCTGCTTAAAAATGTCATTTTTATTCCTTTTTACGTATTCGTGCTAGAATTCTAACACGTATTTATAATTATTTCAACCCTATTTTTCCGTTACATAACCGAAATTTTTCAAAACTCGGTCTTTTTTACGCCAGTCTTTTTCTACTTTGACCTCAAGCGAAAGAAAAACTTTTTTTTCTGTTATCTTTTCAAGTTCAAGTCTTGCTTCGGTTCCGATTTTCTTTAAAAGATTTCCACCTTTTCCTATCAAGATACCTTTTTGACTTTTTTGCTCACAATAAATTGTTGCATAAATTCTGTCAATTTCATCTGTTTCTTCGTATTTATCAATAGTTATCGCAACTGAATGCGGAATTTCATCGGATGTATTAAGTAATATTTTCTCTCTTACAATTTCTTCTGCGATATCACGCATATTTTCCTCAGTTACTACATCTTCGGGGTAAAGCAAATCACCTTCGGGTAATTTTTTATAAATATTATCCAGAAGGGTGTCCTTGTTTCTGCCTGTTTTTGCGGAAATCCTTATTACGGGAATATTTTCATTAAATAATAACTTATAAGTAATTAAATTTTCTTCAACTTTTTCTTGCTTTTTAATTTTATCAACTTTATTCATAACAAGTATTATTGGTGAATTTGCAGATTTTAAAAGGTTTTCGGCTATCCATTTATCCCCTTTCCCTGCAGGTTCCGAACCGTCAACAAGAAATATTATTAAATCGGTATCAGGAATTGCAAACTTCGCTTCATCCATTAAAAATTCGCCGAGTTTATTAAGCGGTCTGTGAACTCCCGGAGTATCTACAAACACGATTTGCCCTCTTTTTTCGGTATAAATTCCTTTTATTCGCTTTCTTGTCGTCTGAGCTTTATCCGTCGCAATAACGATTTTCTGCCCCAAAACCTGATTCAAAAGGGTAGATTTTCCGACATTAGGTCTTCCTATAATTGTTACAAATCCGCTTTTCATAGTTTTAGTTTAGCATAAACTACTCAAGAGTTATAGCAAAATTACCGTTGTTAAACTTAATTGTTAATCTTAATGTTTCATTGTTATATAAAGAAGGTGGCGGGTTAAAGGAAGGTACTGCCATAACAGCATTATAAACCGCATTGTTTAAAGTAATATTGGAGGATTGTTTTGCAAATGCTCTATTAACAAGCCTGCCCGAAGAGTCAACTTTAAATGTCACAGCACAGTCACCATCACCTATTACACGTGTAAAATCTATTTTTTGACCGATAGCATTTCTTAAATTTATTTTATAACTATGTAATTCCTGTTTCGCCTGTGCATTTTTTCTCGCCCGTTCTGCCGCTGCCAATGCTTCCGCTTCGGCTTTTGCTTTCGCTTCCTGAGCTTTTTTAGCAGCTTCTGCTGCTGCTTTTTTTGCAGCTTCTTCCTGTGCTTTCTTTGCATCCTCTTGGGCTTTATTTACAGATTGAGTATTTGCCGCCGGTTTTTGCTGCGTTTTGTTTGTTGTTGCGGCAGGTTTGGATTGTTGTTTAACAACCGGCTTATTAACCGTTACATTTTTTTGCTGAACAGGCTTTTTTACAAGCGGAACAACTGCTACTTTTTTTACCGGCTCTTGCTTCTGAACTGTTTGAGCAGGCTCTGTTTGTATCGGCTGAGGCGTAGGATTTTTCCATAACTTATCTATTGACGGAATTGATTTATTTTCAACTTTTTCAATAATTTCAGAAACTGTTTCGGCTGTTTCTTTAACAGGTTTCCAAACAAACAAAACTAACAAAGAAAAGATTATACATAATACAAATACAATAATTGCATACGGCGCTACAGGTAATTTGTATGGTTCACGAGCAATTACATTGTTATAATATACACTTCCATTTTTACTTTGTATATTTTCCATTGGTTTTTCTTTAATTTTCACAGCTTCCGGTGCAATTTTTACTTCCGGTTTTTCTTCAACTGTCAAAACAAACTCATCATTACCGCAGTCGCAATAATCAGGTTTGTTCTCAAATTCCGCTCCGCACTCTGTACATTTATACATTTTTATTACCTTCTAATTTTTTCTACATCATTATAATCCTGTGGTGTACTGTATCTTTCATTATTTGATATTTTCCAGCCTCCCGTAACATTTGTAGTTATTCTTGTTGAACCGGCAGGGAAATTTAAAATATCTTTGCCTTGATAACTTCTTATAACAGGCGCAATATACTGTATGGCATAAGGAGTATAAGAACCTGTTGCATATGTTTGTACATTTGATACTCTGCCATTTCTATCAACCGTAAACGAAAATTTGAAAATAATTCCGTTAGGAATTGCAGGGAGCTTTACATCATGCATAATTTTGTTCTGTAAATTTGAACGCCATACATTCCAAGCAATTTCTTCTTCTTGCTGTGTTAAAACCTTTGGTGCAATTTGTGTTTGAGTTTGCACAACCTTAGGTTCCTGTTTTATAACTTCATGCTCAACTTTTTTTACATCAGGCTGCTTAACAGTTTGTTTAACCACTGTTTTTACAGGCTTTTGCACGGCTTGTTGAGATTGAACCTTCGTCACTGTTTGAACATTTGCATGAGGTTTTGGAGTTTGAACAGTTTGCTTAACAACTGTTTGCGTCTTTGGAATTGAAGATGTCTGTACATCTTTTTTTATAGTTTCAGCTTTTGGCGCAACAGGCATTTCCATAACAGGAATTTCCTTGTTTTCAGTCTTAATTTCTTCGTTCGAAACAATTTTATAGTCCGAATTATATACGAGAACCGTCTTATGCATTGCAGGGTTTATGGCA
>JAEEXX010000053.1 GCA_016287985.1 Candidatus Gastranaerophilales bacterium | reverse complement strand
AATTTGGTATGGATTACTTCAATATTATCAATTATAATGACATTCAGTGTAAGTAAGCTTTTATTAGGTGAGCTTCCTGAAAACTTATGGCTCGTTCTTTCAATTATCATTTCCTGCGGTACATTAGGTGCAGCTTTGATACCGGAAGCCACAAAGGTATTTACAAGTCCGCATGCTAAACATACGAATGAAGTTGTTGTTGCTTCTAAAGAGGGCGGGGCATCTTTAACAATTCTTTCGGGAATTGTTTCAGGTAACTTCTCAGGTTTTTGGATCGGTTCAATTGTAGTTTTATTAATGGGTTTAGCTTATTTTGCAAGCTTACACATACCTGCCGAAACAATGATTTATCCGTCTGTATTTGCATTCGGACTTGTTGCATTCGGTTTCTTGGGAATGGGGCCTGTTACTATAGCTGTTGACTCATACGGACCGGTTACTGATAATGCGCAATCAGTTTATGAATTGTCATTGATTGAAGAAGTGGATGGAGTTGCAGAAGGTATTGAGAAATACTATGGTTTTACTCCGGATTTTGAAAATGCAAAGAGGTATCTTGAAGAAAATGACGGCGCTGGAAATACATTTAAGGCAACATCGAAGCCGGTTTTAATAGGTACTGCTGTTGTCGGTGCTACAACAATGATATTTTCATTAATTCTAGTAATTAAAGAAACATTAGGAATTCAGCCAGAAATGATACTGAATTTACTTAATCCATATACGTTGCTCGGATTTATTGCGGGCGGTGCCGTAATTTACTGGTTCTCAGGTGCTTCTATGCAAGCTGTTACAACCGGTGCATATAGAGCTGTTGAATATATTAAAGATAATATTCACCTTGGCGAGGCTGATGAAAAGAGTGCTAACTTGGCTAATTCAAAAGAGGTTGTAAAAATTTGTACGCAATATGCTCAAAAAGGTATGTACAACATTTTTTGCGCGCTATTTGGTTTTGCACTCGCTCTGGCATGCTTGTCTTCGCCGAACAATAATGAGTCGGCGCCGGTATCATTCTTTGTAAGTTACTTGGTGGCAATTGCAGTGTTCGGTTTATTCCAAGCTGTATTTATGGCAAATGCCGGCGGTTGTTGGGATAATGCTAAGAAGATAGTAGAGGTTGATATGGCAGAGAAGGGAACAGATCTTCATGCTGCAACTGTCGTCGGTGATACTGTTGGAGATCCGTTTAAGGATACTTCTTCTGTTGCGATGAATCCTATTATCAAATTTACCACGCTGTTCGGTTTATTGGCTATGGAAATTGCAATTAATCCGGATTTCCAAGCTTATGCTAAGCCTGTTGGCTGGGTAATTTTGGTAATAGCGCTAGTATTTGTAGTGAGATCCTTCTATGCTATGCGTATACCAAGCAAAAAATAAATAATGGTTGTTTAATAAGACAGCAATTTGGTTTCAATCAAGTTGCTGTCTTTCGTTATTAATGTTAGTATAAAATTATCCACTAAAAGATTGATGAAAATTTACTCAATGAGCGTTATTCTACATGAAGCAGAGGTTTTTTGTGAATAATAAAAATCAGTTAAAGAAAAAAATACATCAGACTGAATTACAAATCAAACGATTGCAGAATCATGCAAATAATACAAGTGTGTGCGAGGATTTGTATAATTCTTTAATTTTGCAAAAGGCTGTATTAAAAAAACAGCTTGAGGAATTAGAAAAGAATCCTTTGTTGGAGAAAGTTAAAAAGCTCATCCCACGTAAAGAAAAATTAATATGTGATTATTTTTCATAGTTTGTGGTATAATCATACCATGGGGGTGTGGATGCCTGTTGTAAGCTATGAAATAAAAAAATCAATAAGGGAGTCCTTTGGTAAAAAGTTAGTGGATTTGGGTTCTAAGTACCCTGATGTTGTAGTGCTTGATGCGGATTTATCAGTTTCAACGCAAACCAAGTTTTTTGCTAATGCTTATCCTGAACGGTTTTTTAACGTTGGAATCGCGGAGCAGGACTTAATAACTACTGCGGCTGGGCTTTCACTTACGGGAAAAATTCCTTTTGCGGCTGCATTTGCAGTATTTATTACGGGCAGAGCTTATGATCAGATAAGAATGTCTGTTTGTTATCAAAAAGCTAATGTTAAAATTATAGGTACTCATGGAGGAATTACTGTGGGCGAAGATGGTGCTACCCATCAAGCACTGGAGGATGTTTCATTAATGCGTGGTCTGCCTGGAATGACTGTTATTGTTCCTGCTGATTGTCGAGAATGTGAACAGGCTATGGAATATGCAGTTGCGCATAATGGGCCAGTGTATATCAGGATTGCAAGGAATAGTTTGCCCGATGTTTATGGTGAAGATTATCAGTTTAACCCTAATAAAGCTTATATATATCGTGAAGGTACTGATGTTACACTGATTTCGAACGGAGATGTTTTAGCTGAAACGATTAAGGCAGCTGAAATGCTTAAGAATAAAAATATTAATGCTGAAATAATCAGTCTTCCGGTTGTAAAGCCATTAGATTCAGAAACGATAATAAATAGTGTAAAGAAAACAAAGCGGGCAGTAACAATTGAAAATCACTCAATAAATGGAGGAATTGGATCTGCTGTATGTGAATGTTTGTCAGAAAAATTTCCGGCTAAGGTATTAAGAATTGGTGTCAATGATTGTTTCGGTCAGAGCGGTGATTCAAAAGAGTTGCTGAAATACTATGGTCTTGAGGCAACAAGTATAGCAAATAAGGTAATGGAAGTAATATGATTCAACTGAGAGCAGTGACAAAAAAATATAAAAATACGTATGCGCTGAAAAATGTCAATCTTGATATTTTATCAGGGGAGTTTGTTTTTATAACCGGGGCTTCCGGTGCGGGAAAATCAACACTGATGAAAATGCTTTATAAAGAAGAAACTCCGACTACCGGTACTGTGCTGATTGGAGGCATTAACATTGCGAATTTGCCGTCAGATAAAGTCCCGAATCTTAGAAGATGTATGGGTATTGTCTTCCAAGACTATAAGCTTTTACAAAATCAAACAGTATATGACAATATAGCATACGTAATACGTACACTCGGTATAAGTTCTTCAGAAATAAAGAACAGAGTCACGGGGGCACTTAAAGTAGTAGGACTATTGGATAAAGTTCATGCAAAACCATCAGAACTTTCAGGTGGCGAACAGCAGAGGGTCAGTATTGCGCGAGCTTTGGTGAATGGTCCTCCTCTGTTAATTGCTGATGAACCGACAGGAAATCTTGATCCTAAAAATTCTTTGGAAGTTATGCAAATTCTTGAGCAGATTAATCAGCGAGGCATAACTGTGATTGTGTCAACGCATGATTTTACTTTGGTTGATAGGTTCAGAAAGCGTGTTTTAACCCTTGAGAACGGCGAGATAATCAGAGATATTCAGGCAGGTACATATGGACAATAGCAGACAACAGTTAAAAAAGACGGTAAAAAAACACATTCCGAAAGATTGGCTCTGCGAATTGAGAATAGCCTACCGTATTCTGATGGAAGCGGTAAATGATATTTTAAGAACGGGATGGCCGACGAATCTGATTATAATTACTACAATGGTTGCAATTTTGACTATTTTTGGAGTTTTGTTCAGATTTACGCTGTCAATGTCTACATTTGCAGGTGAGTTGGGAAATGTCCTCGAAATTTCTGTTTATTTGAAACCTAATACAAGTGTATCAACAGTTCAAGAAAGAATAAGAACAGTAAACCATGTTAAATCAATAAAACTAATTCCAAAGGCTGAATCATGGAACAGTTTGAGAAAAGATTTAGGCTTGCATGATATGGAAAATCCGCTACCTGACACACTTAGGGTTAGGGTGGATAAGCCTGAGAACACAATGGAAGTCTGCAATACCATAAAACCGATTGCAGGAGTTGAGGACATAGGTTATGCAAGAGAACTCGCCAAGAAAATACAGATTTTAACAAATGTTGTCAATACAACGATGGTTGTCGTCGTGTTAGTTTCGGCAGCATTAACCATAACAATTATAAACAATACAATCAGACTTGTTATACAAGCAAGAAAAGATGAAATTGAAATAATGCGTCTCATGGGAGTTTCAAATTGGTATATAAAAACTCCGTTGGTCATGCAAGGAGCTTTTTATGGTTTTGTATCATCCATATTTGCGGTATTACCTTTAAATTGCATACAAGGACTTTTATTGCAAATGCACAAATTTTTCTTAATACCGGCTCCCGTATATGCTCAAAATATAGTAATTATTGCACTTTTATTAATTGGTACATCTTTCGGGGCATGCGGAAGTTTGTGGGCAATAAAGAAACATCTACAAGTTTAAGAATGAGGTGAATTGATGGATAAGACAATTGAATTAGTTAACGCTGTAAAAGATATTCAGGCGATGCCTAGTGTTATCGTTAAGGTTTTGAATGTTATGAAAAAACCTACGGTAAGCATGAAAGAACTTGGTGATATTGTTATATATGATCAGTCTTTAACAGTGAAAATTCTTGCTCTGGTAAATTCTGCTTATTATGGTTTTTCTCAGCAAATAAGTTCAATTAACATTGCATTATCACTTTTGGGAATGGTAAAAGTTAAGAACATAATAGTAGCAGTTGCCATGAAACCAATGATGTCTGGAGCAGGTGATAAGGAACTCTGGAAACATTCAATAAGGGTTGCTGCCGGTTGTGAATACCTTGCGAAATTGACTAAAATTGTAGATCCGGATGAAGCTTTCATAGCTGGTTTTATACATGATATAGGGAAAATGGTTCTTAATATGAATAATCCCAAAATGTATGAAAAAGTTATTGAAGTAACAAAAGCTGGACATGATATACTCGATGTTGAGAAAAAGTATTTTGATTCTGATCATGTACGTGCAGGTTCGCTACTGGCAAAACGTTGGCAGTTACCTATTTTACTTGCTAATATTGTTTCATATCATCATTCTCCTTCGCTTTCATCAATCCCGGTTCCATGCAATCTTGTTTATACTGTAGATAAAATTGTACAGGAGAATTTAGATCAGAGTGCTCTCGACAAAGATTTCTTAAAAACGTTGGGTGTTGATATTGAAGATATTGAAGATTTAAGAAATGCGATTCTGCAAAAAGCGGAACTTTTAATAGCTGAATTAACATAAAAACGGTAGATTACATGTCAAGCAAAATAGCACTTATTTCTGATGATTCTGATTTTTTTGATTTTATAAAACTCAAATTAGAGCTAAG
The DNA here is from genome assembly GCA_016287985.1 of Candidatus Gastranaerophilales bacterium. Lineage (GTDB taxonomy): Bacteria > Cyanobacteriota > Vampirovibrionia > Gastranaerophilales > Gastranaerophilaceae > CAG-196. The sequence goes on along the minus strand of JAEEXX010000053.1, from coordinate 6,017 downwards.
AAGAAGTGATGAGTTATTTGAGTTTTGTTTTGATGAGGTTCCGGATAAAATTAATTTTTTGGAATCGGCTGTTCTTATAGTAAATAGTGAGCAAGCTCAACAAAAAACTCTTGATTTGCTAAATATATTTAATAATGGAACTCCAATAATTGTAACTTCATATAATTATGATAACACATTTAGTAAAAAGTGTTATCGTTTAGGAATGTTAGACTTTGTTCCTATATTGACACCTGACAATGAATTCAGAGCACGAATGCTACCGGCTCTAAGTATATCAGCATTATTACACAAAAATAGGCAATATAGACAGCTTTTAGTAAGAAATAAAATATTAAATCAAAATAATGAAGTATTTATTAAATATGAAAATGTTATAGATAATGCGATTTTGGAAGTTAAAAACAATGGTAAAAAGGCTATTTTTGGAATAATATCACCGGATAATAAAGGTAAGTTTTTGATTAAACAAAATTTAATTGAAACAATAATACTTAATAATTTAAGAAAAAATGACATATTGATAAACTATGAGCCAAATAAATATTATCTGATAATGTATGATTCAGATTTGATTTCAGTAAAAAAGCATTGGGAAAAAATATCAAATAAATTTCCTCAAAAAGTTTATGCAGGATTTGTGTGTATAAAAAATCAGAATAGGGCTCAATTAATTAATAATGCCCAGAGTCAGCTTCAGGAAGAAATTGAAAAGCTGTCATCAGGAAACGAAATGCCGCATTCCAATAGCATAGTAAATTTTAAGCAGTACAGAAAAACCTTAGAATCTAAAATGGAACAGCTTGTAACACCGATATTCTTTTGTATTCAGCAGAAATATTCAAATAAGTTTACGGGAGTTAAAATAGAGCAGTTTTATGAAAATAATTGCGGATATTTTAATATAGTAGGAAAACATTTTTTCGCAAGTTTTAAAATTTCAAATCCTGGTTTTACAAATATTAATATAGATATTTCTGTTAAAAAAGATGGTGAGGGGGGTGATATCAAAAGAATTTCTCTAAACAGAGATGAGTTTGATTCAGGTTTGTTGGAAGGATTGTTAGAAAAGTTTGTGTCAGATGTAAAAATGCTTATGCAGTGAGTGGAGGTTGTTAAATGTCTGTATTAAATTCAGAAAATTCTTTATTGTTAATAATTGATATTCAGGAAAAATTATTAAATGCTGTTTTTAATAAAAAAAACCTAGAGAAGAATTCTGAAATTTTGGCAAAAACAGCAAACATCTTACAAATACCTTGTATTATAACCGAACAATATCCTAAAGGGTTAGGAACTACTATTTTTGAAATATCCCAAAATGTTAAAACATGTACTTTTGAAAAACTTTCTTTTAATGCGCTTTCTAATGAGGAGATATTATATGGCATAAAAAATATTGGCAGAAAGCAGATAATTCTCGGGGGAATTGAAACACATATATGTGTGCGCCAAACCGCAGAAGGGTTATTAAGAGAAGGGTATAATGTTTCGGTTATAAAAGATTTCTGCGGGAGCCGTTCTGAAGTTGAACATTTAGCAGGCTTGGAGATTATGAAACAAGAAGGTTGTTTTATTAAAACAACTGAAATGGTTTTGTTTGAACTTTTAAAAACAGCAAAACACCCGAATTTCAAAGAAATTCAGGCGCTTGTAAAATAATTTTGTTTGGTTTACTAATCATCCAAAGTTAAGTAAGAATTTGCCGGTAATCCCTCACCCGTCTCAGTTATATAGTTAACACGATAATCGTATGGAGTCATGTTTCTCGGTTCGCCAAGAAGTTGGTCACGAATTTTTCCATTATAAAAATCTATTCTGAATAATTGTTTCCCATCGGGTCTTAGCAATGTTGTTTTTGCTTCAATACCTTCAATGCTAGGTTCATAATAACCGCCAACACCATTACGCCTGTTTGCAATTCTTGTTTCTTTTATTGTTATATTTCCATTTTCTGTGTTAAATGTTTTTTCAACTTTATAAGCATCATTAGAATACCTATAGCCTGGCTGATGAGATTTTTCTTGAATAACAAAACCATTCTCATCATATGTTGTATTTATAACGTTACCGTCTTCATTATATCCTTTAACTTCATCAGTAATTTTAGCTCTTTGTTGACCTTCCATCGCTTTTACTTTTGAATTTTTTAATAATCCTTTAAGCGGTGCCAGTGACAATGCTGTTGTTATAATACCTTTACCAACATTTTCCATTCCTCGTTTTGCATCACAATCATTATCTGCTTCTTTGTTTCTCTTTATACCTTGATATATTGTATAACCTGCAATTCCAAGACCAATTAAAGCACCTACTGCAAGGCCTACAGGCGTTGCTGAAGCGGCCAAGCCAAGACCTACAGCTAATTCCCCGGCAAATAAAGAAATGCCGGCAACAGTTGCTGCACCTGTCGCTGCTTCAAGAGGATGTTCAGCAATGTCTTTAGGTATGCCAACAAATGCGCCTTTTGCTATTGACTTTGCACTTTCTTTTTTAGTCAGGTGACCATCATCACATCCGTCATTTGTTGCTCTGTCAATATCGTACCACCATCTTTGTAATCCGTTCATATCTAAAGCGTCGCCTATTGCTCGTGAATCAAAACCTTGAGCAGATGCTGCTTCTGCAAAAAGGTTATATTCTTTTTTACCTTTTAGTATGCCGTCTCCATTGTCTACTTGCTGTGCAATTGTCTGTAAATTTGTGTCCTTAATTTTTGAAATTTGTACTCCGCTCATTAATGTTCCTCCTTATGTTATATGCTTTTGATATATATATTAAGTATAGTTGAAGTCAAAAATTGCCTATTTTTTACTACTTAAAATGCTAAATTGTCGTATTGTACTATTTACAATGGGTTACAGGTTTACAAAACTTAATATATATTACTTGTAAATAGTAAAATGTTAATTTTAAGAAGTTAAGGTTGTAAAATGGGCATCAAAAAGGAACTCGGAAAAAAAATTAAAGCCATTAGGCTTGATAAAGGTTATACACAAGAAAAACTGGCTGAAATGGCAGACATATCACAAAAAGCTCTGAGTAGTATTGAAATCGGAGAAAACTTTGTAACAGCCGAAACTTTGGATAAATTGCTATATGCGCTGGAAATTAATGCGGAAGATATTTTTAACACAAACAAATTTAAAGAACCATGGGAATTAATAACAAAAATCAATGAAAATATATCTTACCTTTCAAATGATTCTGATAGGCTAGAAATCATATATAATTTAACAAAGAGCCTTGTTAACAGCAAATTTGAATACAACAAATAATTTTATTCTCCGACATATTCGTATTTTTGTCCGTTGATTTGTGGCTGAATTGTCGGTTGCGCTTGCATAGATTCATTAATTGTTGTAGTAAAATCAGCAAGATTGTCAACGCTATAAAAATGTCCGCCGGTAGTAGTTGATAAACAAGCCAATGCCTTTGAATTTGATGACACTAAAACTACGTCAATATGTACATCAGAACGATTTTTCATAAGCTTTTTTGCGAATGCACACGGATTTCCACCGCAATTTTCACCTCCGTCAGTGATTAAAACAATTTTCTTAGGTGTCGTTGTATCAAAACGCTGAAAATCTTGATATACTGTTCTGTCAAGTGCATAAACCAGTGGAGTCGCTCCTCCTAAGCTTACAGAATTCATTCCGGAGATTAAAGACTTAATATTTACGGGTAAAATAGGGGCAACTTGTTCAGTCGCCGAGCATATCCCGCTTGTTGTACCCAGGCATCCTTTTTCGGTTATTACTTTAAATTTATTTCCCTTCTTAACAATTTTTTTTACATCTTGGACGGTATTTATGGTTGAAGGATTATTTCCGTTGTGATTATGTCCAAATACCCTGAAGCCAACATTTGTATCAGGAGAAATTTGTGCTAAGATATCGGTCATACTACGTTTCGCAACCTCTATCCAATTTGACATACTTCCGGAATAATCCATTACAAATTCAATAATCCCCACGCTTGGAGCATTGACCTGATTTGAGCTTATGTAATTTTGCGCCTGATAGTTATTAAAATAATTTTCAATAATTTGAGAAGAATTACCGGTCGAAGTATTGTTGTAATTAGGAGCAAAATTACTTGTTTGATTAGGAGTTTTTGGAGTTGTTCCTAAGTTTCCATCAAGATTATTTATTATAGGAAAAGAGTATGTATTTCCGGTTCCAGAGGGTACGTAATAGCGTTGGTTAACAGATTGCCCGGGAGACACAATAATTTTCCCCGAATGATTTTTAACCGTACCTGAGGTATTAACTGTGTACTTTGCACCAAATGACATACATGTTGTTGCGGTCAATAATAACAGTACTGTCAGAAATTTTTTTGATATTCGTGCCATATTCTTAACCCTCATAAACAGCTTTGTGAAAATGTTTTTTCCCTTTTCTTATTTTTAAACTGTTTTTCAAATCATTTTGTTCATATTTTTTATCAAGTACAGAAATAATTTCATCATTAATGCTCACTCCGCCTTGCTGGATAAGTCTTTTAGCTTCGCCACGGCTCTGGGCAAACCCGCATTTAATGAGAAGATTCAAAATATCAATTTTACCGTTCTCAAAATCTTCTTCTGTTAAAACGGTTGTGGGCATGTTTTCGCAGTCACCTCCGCCACAAAACAGTGCTCTTGCAGCATCTTGTGCTTTGTCTGCTTCCTCTTTCCCATGAATCATCCGGGTTAATTCGTATGCAAGCAGTTCTTTCTTTTCGTTTATCCTTGAATCTTCCCAATGACTAATTTCCTCTATCTTTTCAAGCGGAATAAAAGTTAATAATTTAAAACATTTTATGACATCTGCATCATCTATATTTCTCCAATATTGATAGAATTCAAAAGGTGAAGTCTTGTGTGGATCCAGCCAAACTGCTCCGTTTGCAGTTTTACCCATCTTCTTACCTTCACTGTTCAATAAAAGAGTGATTGTCATAGCGAAAGCATTATCGCCTGTTTTCTTTCGGATTAATTCAGTTCCGGCTAACATATTACTCCATTGGTCGTCTCCGCCGAATTGCATGTTACAGCCATAGTTATTGTGCAGATAGTAGAAATCATATGCCTGCATAATCATATAGTTGAATTCTAAAAAGCTTAAACCCTTCTCCATTCTCTGTTTGTAGCATTCTGCTCTTAACATATTGTTGACGGAAAAACAAGCTCCAACTTCTCTTAAAAGTTCAACATAATTGAGCTTTAAAAGCCAATCAGCATTGTTTACCATTATGGCTTTATCTTCTCCAAACTCAATAAACTTTTCCATCTGTTTTTTGAAACATTCACAGTTACGTTGAATGGTTTCGGATGTCATCATAGAACGCATATCGGTTCTGCCCGAGGGGTCTCCGACGTGTCCCGTTCCGCCTCCGATTAATACAATTGGCTTATTTCCTGCCATTTGTAATCTTTTCATAAGACAAAGAGCCATAAAATGCCCAACGTGGAGAGAATCCGCAGTCGGGTCAAACCCGATATAGAACTTCGCTCCGCCGTTATTTATAAGTTCTCTTATCTCATCATTATCTGTGACTTGTGCGATTAAGCCTCTTGCTTGCAATTCTTCAAATATTTTCATAATTACTCCGTGTATCTTTATTATTTTAATAATATCACATTATATATGATAAACAATAAACTCCAATGCAATTTACTTCCAACTATCTGCAATAATCTGTATGCAAATCAATAAAGGTAAAAGACTTATTAATCTAAATGCAAACGGATTCTCCCAAATCTGCAAATAAGTTTCATCACTGTTTAAAAAATTATTGATTTTTTGAGTAATACTATACCATTGGTTATAATTACTGGAACTGTAATCAGACAATTTAACAATTCCATAATGTGTTGTCTTTAAAGAAGCGCTATATGTTATATTAATGTTTCCTCTTGGTCCCCATTCACGGTTAGTCATTATAATAGCTGACAAAATTTCACTTAGATTCATTTTAAATTTAATTCTGTATATATCAAAAAACAGCATTCTTTCTAAAACTATAAA
>JAEEXX010000210.1 GCA_016287985.1 Candidatus Gastranaerophilales bacterium | reverse complement strand
TTTAACAGGGGATGGTGCTCATCAGGTATCAGCGATGGAAGTAGGGAATATGTGCCGTTACGGGCTTAAACCGATAATAATAGTGTTAAATAATAATGGATATACTATTGAACGCAAACTTTCAGGTGATGAGAACAGTGACTTTAATAATATTATGGCTATGGACTACGCAAAATTCGCACGTTCCTTCAAAGGTGATATTTGGTCAACAAAAGTAACAACAGATGACGATTTTGATAAGGCATTAAGAGTGACTCAGATAATGGACAAAGTGTGTTATGTTGATGCTGTTACTGATAAATTAGATTTAACAGAATTCGCAAAAAACGTACTTATTGATATTAAGAAAAATCAAGTTTCTGGGAATGTACAAAAAACACAAAAAAAAGAAAAAAAATCAGATATACATAAAACTGAAAACTATGAAACCAGTGTCCACATGAGTATAAAGGAAATTGAGGCTTAATGGGAAAATTATTTGTAATATCGGGTTCATCCGGCGTAGGAAAAGGAACATTGTTAAAGTTATTTTTAAATAAGCATCCCGAATTTAAATTATCGGTATCCTGTACAACCAGAAAGCCTCGCGAGGGCGAAGTTCATGGTGAAAATTATTTTTTCCTTTCTCAAGAAGAATTTGAAACTTTAATCAAAAAAGATGAATTTCTTGAATGGGCAGAGTTTTCTGGAAACATGTACGGAACTCAAAAGGCTTATGTAGAAAGAAAGCTTGCAGAAGGAAATAACTTAATCCTTGAACTGGACACCACAGGAGCTTTAAACGTAAAAAAAATCATGCCCGAAGCTTGTTTGATATTTATTTTACCCCCGTCTTTTGAAGAACTTGAAGCTCGTTTAAGAGGACGACATACTGAAACAGAAGAAGCTATTCAAAAACGATTAAATTCAGTTAAAATTGAAATCGAACGCTCAAAAGCGTTCGATTTCAAGGTTGTGAATGATGACTTAGACAGAGCATTAAAAGAACTTGAAACTGTTATGTGTACATAAATAATATAACTTTATGGCACAAATAGTTTTGGTAATAAAAACTTTGAAGCAAATGTTAAAACAGATTTGCTCTTACAGTTTTTCTTCTTCTGTTTTGGATTCTGTATTTTTATTTTCAGATTCGAGTTTTAATTCAGCTTCCCTTGCCTTTAGCATTGACTGCAGAACTATGTCCTGTTTTGTTGATTCTTTAAGATTAGCAAAAACAGATTTGAGTTCATCCTCACTCAAACCTTTTGGAGATTTTACACAGACTATGAATTTATCTTTTTTAAAAGCAAAATATGAGGCAATAACAATCCCCCAGAGAAGAATTCCTTGTACGATTCCAATAGACGGAATATCAATAGCAAATGATGCTAAATAATTCCAAAGATGCATAAATATCCATCCGGGAAACCCTATAAAACCAACTGCAAGACAACAAACAGCGCAGCCTGTTATAATTAAACCTCTAATTCCTCTAATCTCAATTACATTCATATTATGTTTCATTAATTTTCACCTATAAGTTTTAAAAACTCATCCTCATTTAATATTATAACACCTAATTGTTCAGCTTTGTCCAGTTTTGATCCGGGACTTGCTCCAGCTACAACATAAGAGGTTTTTTTAGAAACAGAGGAAGAAGTTTTTCCACCTCTCATTTTTATTTTATCACCTGCTTCGTCTCTTGTCATGCTGTTTAACGTTCCGGTCAAAACAAAAGTTTTTCCCTCAAGCTCTGAGGTTCTGTTCTGAATAGTATTTTCAAATTTAAAACCAATTTCTTCAAATTCTGCAAGCATTTTGAGATTTTTTTCATCATGGAAAAATTCATATATCCCTTTGGCGATTTTATCCCCGATTCCGTCAATTGCGGAAAGTTGCTCAATTGATGCATTCTTAATTTCTTCTATCGAAGGTATCTCATTAACCAGAATATCTGCCGTTTCTTTACCGACCATCTTGATTGAAAGTGCCGTTACGAATTTATTTAAAGGCTTTTCTTTACTTTCTTGTATTGAAGTATACATATTTGTAGCCGATTTA
>JAEEXX010000052.1 GCA_016287985.1 Candidatus Gastranaerophilales bacterium | reverse complement strand
CTTGCCGAAGAAGTGAAATCAAATATGGATGTAATTTCAAAGCTCCAGGATAAAGTAACTTCTCAGGAAAAACAAATTGCCGAGCTCGAAAAACGCATTGCAAAATTAGAAAAAAGGGGAAAATAAGGGTTAAAATTTTTCACCCTCACCTGAATTTCTAAACTTGCTTCGTTTATTAAAAAATTCCACCCTCTCCCTTCAAGGAGGAGGGTGTTTGTTTTCCCTTCGGCAGAATCATAAAAGGAAAGGATGTTTAAAGATTAATACTTTCTGCTTGCAATTGCAGATGGTTTGTATTATGCTCATTGAGTACACAATATGCTATAAAGGTGGTGAAAATATAAAATGGCAGAAGTTAAAGTTGGCGAAAACGAGTCAATAGAAAGCGCTTTACGCAGATTTAAAAAGAAAATTCAAAAAGCAGGTATTCTTTCTGAAGTTAAAAAACGTGAAAGATATGAAAAGCCAAGCGTAAAAAGGAAACGTAAATCAGAAGCCGCTCGTAAGCGCAAAGTATAATTAAAAAAATAGGGTGATTAAAAAAGTCACCCTATTTTTATACAATTAAATAATTATATACTTGCCTTAAAACTTCATCAAAAGCAGTCTCATTCCCAAAAAATACGTAAAATTCAGCCTTATTTCTTCCTTGCATTTGGGAATCATTAGTTTCAATCGGCGGCCCCGCAGGAGTTGTCCTTGCTGGATTTTTAGGATTAGAGATTATTCCTGTTGCACGCAAAATCGGTATATAAAGTTTGTTTTTAAATACTTCATATTGGGTCAAGCCTTTTGTAATAACACCTATATTGTTAAGGCTTTCGTCAATTAAAAGTCCTCTTTGCATAGGTGCCGTATTTGTTTTGGCTTCTATGCCTTTTTCTGTCGGAAGATTTTTTCTTATATCATAATCGGAATCAAATTGGCGCTTAATAAGCGAATCCATATCTTCCGAATACACAGAATTAATAGGGGCAGGCAATTCAAAACAAACTTCTAACAAATGATTCTTTTGGGTATTATTCCAATCAAATTCAAATTTTAAATAATTAGAACGATTATCAAGAGTGATATTTAAGGGTATAACATCCCATACACCTTCAAAATCTATATGAAGAACAGCCCGATAGTTTCCTTCATACAAAATTTTTGTACGTAATATTTTGAATTCCGAGCCGTAATCATCAATCTTGGGTGCATTATTATAGCTGTCACCTAAATCTACAAAATCTAATAATGTGAACGGAACAGAATTAACAAAAATCTTACCGTCTTTTATTTTTAATGAAATATTAGAGTTTTCTATTGATGTATCCGTAACTCTCAAATCTTTATCTGAAATTTCGGGCATAATAAATTCTGTTTCATCTGGTTCTACATTACGAATTTCTGCAAGATATGTATATATCCTTTTATAATCCTCTGTTATAGGGATCTTTTCAGTATTTGCCAACAAATCCCACTCAAAACCGTCTCTATATGCAAATTTTTCATAGCCATTTTGAAGTTTTGCCGACTCAAACTCAACTATTCCAGAATAAAACCTATCCGAAAGGTTTATAACCATTTTCTCTTCAAATTTTGTTTCGAGCTTGATTTCATCGATTATTTCGTGTGCAATTTGTAAAACTTTTTTGTAACGGACAATATTTTCTGCATGAACGTCATCGGTAGAGCAGCCGCAGATACTATCATGCGCCTGATTTTTTATTAAGAGTTTGTATGCATAATTCAAAATCGAATCATAATGCTTTTCTGTTTTAGTGAATCTTACATATCTTGAAGCCAAATTCAGCATGTAAGAACACTGCACATTATATCTTTTTAAATCTAATCTTGAAGAATAACAACCTTGCAGGGTAAATGTTTTTGAATTATCTCTAAGTTCATCATCAAATTTAAATTTGTCAAAATTTTTACCTACATTTCTAAAATAATCGAAAGGTGAGCCGAGTTTAATATTATAATCATCTTTCAAAAGTTCATTTACTGCAGAAATTTGGTCCTGAATATCCTCCGGTATTCCAAGATGGTCGGCGCCAATTGGATACAAGAGGAACAATCCCGATTTTTCTGCAATTAAGTCAAGGTTTTTCTTTAAGATTTGAGCCTTTTCTTCTATTGAACAATCCATAGAGAATACATCTTGAAAATATCCTCTTACAAGATTTACCGTATCGCAGCCGCACCATCTGAATTCCGCAGGAAAATCTCCACAGCCACGCCAAACTATACATTTATCAATACCAAAATCTCTTAATATATCAACAACATTTTTACTATGTCCGAATGTATCCGGCAGATAGCCTATAAAATCAGTACATCCTAAATCTATGGCTGTTTTCATCCCTAATTCAAGATTTTTTGAAAAACATGTTCTGTCTGTCAAAAATTCATCAACTAAACAGTAAAAAGGACCGATGAAAAGTTTTTTGGAATATATCAAACTTTTAACAAGAGCTCTTTTTTCAGGACGAATTTCTAAATAATCTTCCAGGGCACAGACTTGTCCATCAAAATAAAAACAAGGGACTTTGTTTGATTCGAGCATGTATAAAACATTATCAAAAACACGAACGAGACGGGTTCTGAATATCTCAAATTCCCGATACCACTCTCTATCCCAATGTGTATGTAAATATGCAATAACTTGCTTTCTCATGGTTTTAATTTTACAATAAAAAATTTATTTTATCATCAAATTAATACCCTATATCTTATCAAAGCCTGTATATTTTCTTAAAACTTCAGGGATTAGAATTGTTCCGTCTTCCTGCTGGAAGTTTTCAATGATAGCAGCAAATGTCCTTCCAACAGCAAGCCCTGAACCATTAAGGGTATGAACAAACTGAACTTTTCCCTCTTTATTTCTGTACCTTATATTTGCTCTTCTTGCTTGATAGTCACCAAAGTTTGAACAACTTGAAATTTCCTTGTATGTATTGTATGAAGGGAGCCAAACTTCTAAGTCGAAACATTTATTAGCACTAAAGCCTATATCAGCTGTGCAAAGAGCTACTCTTCTATATGGAAGACCAAGAAGTTCAAGACACCTTTCCGCATTTCTGGTGAGTTTTTCGTGTTCGTCTTTGCTTGTTTCAGGCGTAGTCAGTTTAACCATTTCAACTTTATTAAACTGGTGAACTCTGATTAACCCCCTCGTATCTTTTCCGGCAGAACCTGCCTCACGGCGGAAGCAAGGAGTATATGCGGTCATGTATTTCGGTAAATCTTCTTCGTTTAAAATTTCGTTTTGATAAATATTAGTAACGGGAACTTCTGCTGTCGGAATTAAGTACAAATCCTCATCAACACATTTGTACATATCTTCTGCAAACTTCGGTAATTGTCCTGTCCCTGTCATAGTAGCAGCATTTGCCATAAAAGGAGGTAAGATTTCCTCATATCCGTGTTCTTCTGTATGTAAATCCAAAAAGAATTGGATAATAGCACGTTCTAATTTTGCACCTTTTCCTCTATACAAAGTAAATCTTGATTGAGAAATTTTTACTCCACGCTCAAAATCCACAATATTCTTTTCTTCACATAAATCCCAATGTGCTTTTGCAGCAAAATTAAACTTTGTTGGTTCGCCCCAAGTTTTTATTGTCGGATTGTCGTTTTCGGAAGTGCCAATCGGAGTTGTTTCATCCGGAATGTTAGGTGTATGCAATAAAAAATCTCTTTGAGCATTATCAAGTTCTTCCTGTTTATCTTCAAGAGCCTTGATTTCATCACCCATCAAACGAACTTCTTCTTGAATAGCATCTGTGTTTTCGCCGTTCTTTTTCATTAAACCGATTTTTTGGGATTCATTTTTGCGTTTTGCACGGAGTTCATCTGCCTGTGCTTGGATTTTTCTTCGCTCAGAATCAATCTCCAAAACTTTATCTATCGAAAGTTCAGGATTTCTTCTTTTCAAGAGTTCATTAATTTTATCAGGGTTTTCTCTTATTAGTTTTATGTCTAACATATATCCGCTCCTCAATAAAGTATCTAATCACGTTAACTATTATAATTCAAAGATAAAATTATGGTATAACAAAAAAATTTTGATGTATAATAACAACACAATGACAAATCAATTGATTAGCGATATTAAAACAGATAATAAAATTAAAGCCGGGGCTAGAATTGTGAGCAGAACATGTGCCCATGCGCTTGTAGAAGCTTTGCAAGAACTCAATGTTGACACTATATTTGGTTATCCGGGTGCATCTGTTATAAGTGTATATAATGAGCTTTCATTTGCAAAGAATATAAAGCATATTTTGGTCAGACACGAGCAAGCAGCTGTTCATGCTGCGGAGGGCTATGCAAAGGTCAGCGGGAAAACCGGGATTGTACTTGTTACATCCGGTCCCGGATTTACAAACACTATTACAGGTATTGCTAATGCTCATGCAGATTCAACACCATTGATAATATTGGCGGGTGATGTTCCCCTGAGCAATAACAAGGGAAAAATTTTCCAAAAAATCGATATTCAATCAATTACCAAAAATTGCGCAAAAAAGACTTACACATTGACAACAAAAGATGACATAAAGCAAGTTATCAGAGAAGCATTTGAAGTAGCAAATTCAGATGGTAAAGGTCCTGTTGTGGTTGGGTTACCGAGAAATATTCTAGAATCAAAATACACACCAAAAGTTACAAAAAATTTGCACAAAAAGAAAAAATTGCCCATAAAAGATTCCGATTTGGATAAAGTAATAAAATTAATGTATAATTCCAAATCTCCGCTGATACTGCTCGGCGGTGGTTCTGTTGGTGGAGCTTCAAATATTAAAAAACTGGTTGCGAAAACAAAAATTCCGGTAATTTCAACTCTTATGGGAATTGGAACGTTTCCGTCATCAGACAAAAATTATTTGGGAATGATAGGTATAAATGGTTCTTATCTTGCCAATGCAGCGTTAGATAATGCTGATTTTATACTTGCTTTAGGTGTAAGTTTTTCGGACCGGTCAACCCGAAAAAAAATCGACTTCGGACGAAGAGCAAAAATTGTGAGTGTAAATCTTAAACAGATATGTAGAGATTTTGAACTCGAAATTCCTTCTGATATAAATTTATTTTTGGAAGGACTTTTATACAAAATAGACAATGTTTCCAAGTATACTGACTGGCATGAAAAAATCAGGTTGATAAGTGAAGATGATTTCAATAATTCATGTGTATCTGAGGGTTTAAAATCTTCAGCAGTACTAAAAACCATTTATGAATATACAAAAGATTATGAGCCGATTGTGGTTACGGATGTTGGACAGCATCAAATGGTCACAGCTCAATTTTTTAATTTTAATAAGCCTAAAAGGTTTATAACTTCTGGAGGACTTGGAACTATGGGATTTGGACTCCCCGCATCAATTGGTGCCCAACTGGCGAAACCGAATTCGCTTGTCCTAAATATAACGGGTGATGGTTCTTTACAAATGAATCTTCAAGAACTCGCTACCTGTAGAGAACATAACATTCCGATAAAAATCATTATAATGAACAATGGCTATTTGGGAATGGTTCGGCAAATGCAAGAAAAAATCTATAATAATATGTATCAGGTCGAAATGATAAATCCGAACTTTACCAAAATAGCGGAAGCTTATGATTTATTTGCAGTAAAGATTAGCAGCAAAGAGGAACTTATTCCAAAATTAGAGCAGGCAATTTTGCACAGAGGCACTGCAATAATTGATATTATGATAGATTCGTTTGAAGAAATATAGAATTTCATTTTTTGTAATATAATATTACATAAATATTAAAGAGGTGAATATATGAATGAATATTTAAAGAGAGTTATAAGTAATATAGAAAAGCGTGATTCTCATGAATCTGAATATTTGCAAGCTATAAAAGAAGTTTTATGTTCCATAGAACAAATTTTAGATAAACACCCAGAGTACGAAAAAGCAGCTATTCTTGAAAGAATGACAGAGCCTGAAAGAATTATAACTTTTAGAGTCCCGTGGGTTAACGACAACGGAGAAGTTATTGTTAACAGAGGCTACAGAGTTCAATTTAGTTCGCTCATAGGACCTTATAAAGGCGGATTAAGATTCCATCCAAGCGTAAACCAGAGTATTATGAAGTTTTTAGGATTTGAACAAATATTTAAAAATGCGCTTACCGGATTACCAATAGGCGGAGCTAAGGGCGGAAGTGATTTTGACCCTAAAGGTAAATCTGATAATGAGATTATGAGATTTTGTCAAAGTTTTATGACCGAATTATATCGCCATATCGGTCAAGATGTTGACGTTCCTGCCGGTGATATCGGCGTAGGAGCAAGAGAAATCGGGTATTTATTTGGTCAATATAAAAGAATTAGAAACGCATACGAAGGCGGTGTGCTAACAGGCAAAGCTATTTGTTACGGAGGTTCACTTGCAAGAAAAGAGGCAACGGGGTACGGCCTGTTATTCTACGTCCGTGAAATGCTCAAAACGAACGGCCATGATTTGAACGGCAAAATCGTTACTATTTCAGGTTCGGGGAATGTCGCCATATATGCTTGTGAAAAAGCAACTGCTTTTGGAGCAAAAGTTGTTGGGATGAGCGATTCTAACGGTTGTATTTACGATAAAAACGGTATCGATTTACCTCTTATCAAACAAATAAAAGAGGTTAAGCGTGGAAGAATTAAGGAATATTTAAGAGTTCATCCGGAATCTGAATATATTGAAAAAACAAGTGATGATTCACCAATATGGGGAATTAAAACAGATATTGCGCTTCCTTGTGCAACTCAAAACGAATTGAACTTAAATTCGGCAAAAAAACTTGTTGAGAATGGTGTTATTGCAGTCGGAGAAGGTGCAAATATGCCTACTACTCAAGAAGCGTTAGATTATTTTATTGAAAAAGGTATCCTCGTTGCACCTGCAAAGGCTGCCAACGCAGGCGGTGTCGCAACATCCGCAATAGAAATGTCACAAAATAGCATGAGATACTATTATACTTTTGAAGAAGTTGAAAATAAACTCGAAAAAATTATGATAAATATTTTCAATGCTTGCAACGAAAATGCAGAAAAATACGGTTGTCCTAAAAACTATGTGGCGGGCGCAAATATGGCTGCATTCCAAAAACTTGCAGATGCAATGCTTGCACAGGGAATTGTTTAAATAGTATTTTTATCTGCTTTTTTCATATATTCTTTTATTGAATTTATAGGAATCGCAAATCCTATTCCTATATTTGATATGTTGTTGTCCGGATTAAATATCGCCTGATTAATCCCGATTATTTCTCCATGCTTGTTTAATAATGGACCGCCGGACGAGCCGGGATTTATTGCCGCATCAGTCTGGATTCTATTTTTTGCATAATCTATTCTGGAAATTATACCTTGAGTTAGCGTTCCGGTAAACCCGAACGGATTACCTATCGCTAAAACTTTTTGGCCGACTTTTATTTTCTCTGAATCACCGAATTTTACAGTCTTAAGCTCCTGCGGAACATCAATTTTTAAGAGAACTATGTCTTCAGATTCATCAAAGTGTTTAAGAATTCTAGCTTCATAGTTTTGTCCGTTATACATTGTAACTATAATATTTTTACCGGATTCAATAACATGCGCACTCGTCAATATAACACCGGATTTATCAATAATGCATCCTGTTCCGCATGACATACCTCGATTAATTTGTGAATCTATACATACAATAGCCGGATTTATTTTTTTGTAAATTGAAATAACAGATAGTTCTTCTCTGTCAAATGCAAATGAAGGCAATTTAGTAAACATTAGTAATATAATAATTAATTTTTTCATAGTTATATTCTGTTTTAATTGCACAAAAATATCTATTGGTAACAGAGGGAGGTAAATGGTAGAGTTTTGAATATTGTCAATGAATAAATTTTAATGTATAATAGACAGGAAATTGAGTAACCAGAAAGAAAAAAGGAGAATAACATGTCAAGAATTGAAAGTTTTAAAAGAGCTTTGGAAGAAAAAAGAGCGGTAAAAATTATTGCAGGTATTGATAATTTTGATATTGATAAAGTAAAAAAAGTTGTAATATCTGCTGAAGCAGCTGGTGCAAGTGCAGTTGATATTTGTGCTGACCCTGAAATCATTTCTACAATTAGAGAAATTACTTCTTTACCGATATTCGTTTCTTCAATCGTACCTGAAGAATTGGCGCATGCTGTTGCTTTGGGCGCAGATGCAATAGAATTGGGTAATTTTGATGCTTTATATAAAAAAGGATGCAGTTTCTCTGCCACTCAAGTTTTGAATCTTGCAAAGAGAACAATTGAACTGATTTCTGATTCAAATGTATTTTTCTGCGTAACAATTCCGGGGGAACTTGAAATCTCTGAACAGATTAACCTTGCAAGAGAACTGGAAACCATGGGCGTTGATTTAATTCAAACAGAAGGACATTTCTCGGCAGAACCTTCTAATGGGGCAAGAGGTTTAGTTGAAAGGGCAGAATTGACACTCTCTAACACAATTGAACTTTCAAGGAATATTGAATTGCCTATAATGACAGCAACAGGTATTAATCCGACTACTGCATTATTAGCATTTGCTTCAGGTGCGAGTGCTATTGGCTGCGGTTCCTGCGTAAATAAACTTGATTCTGAAATATCTATGATAGCTGTTTGCAAAAGCCTTGTAGAACTTGCAGAAAAGAATGCTAAAAAAGTTATAGAAATGGTTTAATAATTAAAAAAATATATAAAAAAAAAGAATGATGGTAAGTCATTCTTTTTTTTATTGCGCTTTATTTAAAATTTTATTACAATTTATATTGGGAGATATGTTGGAGTTAGATAATAAAAAAAGTATATATGTCAGCGGAGAAGGAACCTTTTACAATGAGTGGAAGGAGTTATTGCGTTATCTAAAATTAAGATATAGAATAGCAAAAAAAATATATAAAAAACTTTTCAATATTGGAAAAACCAAAAATTTTACTAATATTGTATATTTAACAGCCGATTGTCCTCCATATGTTCCAAATACCGAAAGATTAGATTCCCCCGTAGATTATATTTTTGAAATGCGTAAACAATATCCGGATCTTGATATAAGATTAATGATCCCGTTATTAGGTTTTGATGAAAATACAAAAATAACTAAAAAATTTTCAATAGATTTTAATAATAAATTTTTTGATTTGGAAAAAACATCAATCAGTTTTGAATTTTTTCTGCAAAACAAGACCTGGGAGGGTATTGTATATAAATTCATTCCTGACGAATCTAATGTCGTTGTATATGGAATATTTTCGCCGGCATTTTCTTATTTGCAAAGTTCTGAAGAAATTGTTGAATTTGAAAAATCAATTTTATTTTTAAAGGCTGCAAGGATAGCAATATCTTTTTTAAATAAAGAAAATTTTAAACCGGATATTATTCATTCTGAAACGTTGCCATTTTTCATGGGTACAGAATTTGAGCAAAAATTATTACCGAATACATGTGTTCTGCAGACATTTGACAACTTTTTAAAATTAGAAAATCAAAAACAAGAACCATTTTGGAGCTTGATAAATTTAGCCGATAAAAAATGCATGCATAAAATATACAAAGACCCTTATATTCAAGATTATATTTCAAAATTATTTAATTTGCCTATTAAAAACATAACACCCAAAATGGAAGATTGTATAAATCTGGTTTTTGATAACTATAAAATATTTCACAAATCAAACAGTAGCCAGCAATATAGAGGAGATATTATATTTAGACATTTAAATACCAGAGTAAAAAAGTTATTTCCAGCCTTTATAAAGAAAGAACAAAGTGAATATTACCCGTTTCTTAATACACTTTTAAAATCTGATATTTGGGCACTGTATTCAAAAACATATTATAATGATCTTTTTTCAAAAAAACTTGCATCTCCATTAATTTTAAAAGAAATTAACAATAATTATTATAAATCGGCTTACATACAGCCGGCAATTGGAGTTTCCGAAATATCAAATAAAAAAATATATAATGATTTTGATATTATGAACTATAGGCAGGAACGAGTAAAAAATAAAAAAACTTTAATTAAAGAATTCAGTTCTGACTCAATTAAAACCGGCTTTATTGATGAAACATTATTTCAGGATTATGAAAATGTCAAGATATATGGTTATTTAGATACATTTTATGAGGCGCCTTTGTTATTTGCAAATCCTGATTCAGATATTTTTCCAGAGGGCATAGATATTTTATTTGGTACACTTTTAAAACTTTTTGAAAGAAATAAAAATATTCAAATAATTATATCTGTAAAAGATGGGTTGAAACAAGAATATATCAAGTCTGTGGTGAATTTTTTGTACGAAAACAAGATTTTTATAGGCAGGTGGGTTTATGTTAACGGCGAGGTTAATTTACCTAAAATATTTTCTGGTTCTGATATATATTTATATCCTGCCAGAATCTGCGACAAATCAGTAAAACACCTTCTCGGATATAAATATGGTGCAATTCCTGTAACTTCTTCTGCCGGTATATTAAATGATACGGTTATTGATATATTTGACGATATTGCAGATGGTAACGGTTTTAAAACAAAATCTGATTTGCTTTACGAAGATGAGAATACAAATGAATATATAAATACGCTGGTAAAGGCATTAGATTTATTTAATAATAACCCTTCAAGCTGGAACAGGCTTATTAAGAATAATCTTATGAAAAATATAGGCTGGGACTTTGAAAAACTTGAAGAATACAATAAAATTTACAGAAATATTTTATAGAATAAAAAAGACCCATTAGGGTCTTTTTTATTTTGCGTATTTTAAAAATGTTTGAACCTTTGTCTGCATCATCTCTTCTGTAATCAGCCATTTACCGTCGGGTTGTTTTTTAACTATCATATATGTCTTTAATTTATATGTTTCTCCGGACGGTTGCCTTAAGGACGATACTTTATATCTCCCGTCACTCATTGGAGTTACTTCTATGTTGGTATAAGAATTGGTATAATGCCTTAATTTAGCTCCGACCTGTCCTAATCTTAATTGTCTTAAGTATGTTGCAGTATCCGTAGAAACATCAACCGTTGATCCGTCAGGTTTTACCACCTGGCGAATAATTTTAGCAGAAGGAGAATACATATCACCGACGGAGTCACTGTATGTATTTGCAGCATTTACATATGAGTTAAAAAAGTCTAAAGCCTCTTGTTTACCGTCAGCAAAAACTACCAAAGCCGTAAACGTAAATATAAATAATGATACAAGTACTTTTTTCATAATATAGCTCCTATACATTTGGTAAATCACCTTT